>JBBTRL010000032.1:0-1132 GCA_038065195.1 Patescibacteria group bacterium | reverse complement strand
AGTCATCGTTTATATTCGCAGGAATTTCTCTGCATGGATTATCCGTGTCGTTGCTTTTTTTGTTTCCTGACAAATATTTGTTGTTAAAATCAAGGAAGCCGGTTTTATCCAGTCGTCGTTCTATGCCACCCAATCGTAATTCATCATTTCCGATTATCGGGAGCGTTACTTCAATAAGATTTTCTACGCTTTCTTCGGCTAAGACTTTATCGTCGTAATGAAAAGCGACTTCAATGGCGTTTTCCAATTCTGATTCTTGTTTAATTTTGGTGATGGCGATACTTGAGCCGAGATGGACTGGTTTTATGAATAACGGCCATTTTAATTTTTTTATTTCTTGCGTCAAGCCGTTTTTATTTTTTTCCCATTCGGATTTGGTGAACCAGACAAACGGTACGATCGGAATATTTTCAGCGGCTAAAACTTGTTTTGTTATGGCTTTGTCCATTGCCATGGCGGAAGCGAACATATCGCATCCGACAAACGGCACATTAGCCATCCGCAACAATCCCATTAAGCTTCCGTCTTCGCCGAAAGTTCCATGCATAGCCGGAAAAACAATGTCAATCGCAACTGTCTTTCGTCCGAAACTCGGCCAAATAATTTTCAGGCCGTTGTCAAATAGAAGGCGGATTTTTTTTTGTTTGGACAGATAATTTTCAAAATCTTTTCTTTTGAAAAATTCCAAATCGTTCATTTTTTTGTCGGAATACCATGATCCGTTTTTGGCGATGTAAATCGGCCAAATATCAAATTGGCCGTTGGCTGTCAGTGATTGGATGATCGGAATGTGCGCCGTAATAATGGAAATGTCATGTTCGGCACTTTTTCCGCCGAAAATAACCGCGATTGTTTTTTTATTCGTAACCATAATTTAATTTTACCACATTTTTGTTTACTTCGCTTCTCGGAAATATTTCACATATGCTTTCCAGAATAATTCCAAGTATTCTTTATTAGTGAAGCCATAGAGTTTATATATAGATGAGAACCAGATTTTTTTATCTTAAAAATCCATATCCAATTTTGCCGTTTTAATCCTTAAAAGTTATCCACAATCAGTATCGTTTAAAGTTCGGCAAAAGTTCGGTATAATATAATTATAATACCTGCTTCAAATAAATCAAATGTT
>JBBTRL010000031.1:0-2018 GCA_038065195.1 Patescibacteria group bacterium | reverse complement strand
GGGGTCTGGGGAGGAATGCGGGCGGGTTTCGGAATTGCCCAAAAAATTTTTGAATCGCCAATACCTAATTAACAACATCGACATTGTTATAAGCACCCGATTTATACCTACGAGCTATATATAAATATAGCGGAAAAAGTATCGCAAAAAAAATAATCCCTGAATATAAAAATCCGTATTGATAAGACGCTCGTTCAATAACAAATCCAATACCAAAACTGGAAACTGCCGCAACGATATGGTCAATTTGTGAACCGGTGGACAATAGCGTAGCTTTGAATTTGCTTGATTTAATAATGTCAAGCTGATAACCCTCGTCAATCTTGCTTAATCCCCACTGAAATGCATTTATAACAATGAAGGCAAGCGCAACAATCCACCATGTTGATACTAACCCCAAAACAAGAAACAAAAATGTATAGATAATTAGTTGGAATTTATAAAAAGAAGTTAGTGTAATGTATTTTTTAATTTTTCCGCTATAAGCAAGCACAAGCGAAGCGAATGCTCTCCCTATGCCAAAAAATATTCCGTACCAAATTACAGGTACTTCAAGAAATATTTGATACGGCGCGCGGAATCCGCCAACACCGAATAATGTCCCGCCAATAATTCCTGAAAACAAAGCGACACTAAAATAATTAAGACGATATCCTTCCCGCAATACCTGTTTAAAATTCGTTGTCCCGATTTCTTCAATATGCTCCTGCGGTACAAGAGGAACTGTCAAGGAAATAGCCGCTAACAATCCAATTACATCAATAACAAGAGCAATAAGAAATGGCGTTTTATAACTCACACTTACTAAAAATGGCACAAACACCATAAAAATAATTGGAATGGCAAATCCTATTGAGCTAATTTTCCCCATCACTCTCGCGTAGTCATGTTCTCTATTAAGACCTCGTAGGGTTTCGTGCATAAAAGCGCTGCCAGCACCACTATGAAAAGCCACACTCGCGCTCAAAAAAATTGCGCCAAATATCAAAAAAGTGATGTTGTTCGCGACAAGAAAAAAGATTGTTGATACTAACATAAAAACCCGAGATATTATCAATGCGTACTTATGTCCAATTTTGTCAGACATATATCCACTGGGAATTTCAAAAATAAAACCCGAAAGACTTCCCGCGAGTAAGATAATTCCAATTATTTTTGGTGTTACATCTGGTATGGTCAGATAGTAAGCTCCCAAAACCGCAACAAAAATCCTTTTGTTGGCGATTAAAATTAAAGCATATTTCCAAATATTATTTTGTAGATTTTTTTCCATATTTATTTATTGAGCGAGGCGACAAATTCGGCGTGTCGACCTCGAACTAAAACTCCCACTCGTCGGACTTGTTCGCCAAAATTTTGGACCGTGCGAGAATCGAACTCGCGCCTTCCGGATGCAAACCGGATGCACTACCACTATGCTAACGGCCCATATTATAAATTCGTGTTTTCCATTTCCTGCATATAAAATTTCGCTTTATTTTCATTGCCCGACATTTTTTCCGCTTCGTGTAAAAATAAAAATATTTCTTTTCTGAATTGCTTGTCTTCCGTAAGTTTTAAAGCATTATTTCCATATTTAGACGCTTCAATAAAATTATTTTGTTTCATCGCTATTTTTCCAAATTGTAAAAAATCGGTAACCGAAGGCCATTGACCAAAATCGGCATTTTTATAAATAGTTTTCCAAACATCGCTGTGATAACCAGACATAACATAAATTTTGATAGCATCATTCAATATTATCGGCGAATCGCCGAAATTTTCCACTATATAAGTAGCCGAAGAAGCAGCTGCTTTATTATCCCCAATATTTATACGATATTCGGCAAAATAAAAATAAAACGGCGAATAATTTTTAAAACGAAAAGCATTACGAAATTCCGATTCAACCGCATCAAAAGATTCTTGATTTCTATTCAACATAAGTCTTATCTCGTAAAGTCTAATCAATGAAATAAGCGGTCTTAAATTAAAATATACGCGTTTGTTTCTTTTTACATTTAAAACCTCCGTAAATT
>JBBTRL010000030.1:21382-28033 GCA_038065195.1 Patescibacteria group bacterium | reverse complement strand
CGATTATTGGAATTACCGGAACAAAGGGTAAGTCAACAATAACGACCTTAATTTACAAGTTGCTGAAATTAAAATATAAAAAAACTTTCTTGGGGGGCAATATACAAAAATCAGTATTGAAAATTTTACCGAAGTTGGATAAAAAATCATTGGTTGTTTTGGAACTTTCCAGTTGGCAATTGGAAGGTCTTGTCCGTCATAAAAAAAGTCCCTACATAGCGCTTATTACAAATATATTGCCCGATCATTTGAATACTTACGGCAGTTTTGAAAAATATTTCGCCGCCAAAAAAAATATTTATAAACATCAGCAATTGGGAGATTTTTTAATTTTAAATTATGATGACGATAATTTACGCCGCATCGGTCGAAAATCTTTCAAGGGAAATATTCTTTATTATTCGTTGAACAAAAATTTACGCAACGCCATAGCCTATGTAAAAAACGGCAATATTTTTTATAAAGATTATTCTATTTGCCATACAAAAGATTTAAAGATAAAAGGGGAACATAATTTAAGGCATATTCTTGGCGCATTAACGATGATTAGCCGATATAATATTCCTTTATCAGGAATTCGCCATACGATATTAAATTTTAAAGGCATACCGGGTCGTTTTGAAAAAATTACCGAGAAAAATGGAATTAAATACATAAACGACACAACGGCAACCAATCCAGATGCCGTTATAGAAGCTTTGAAAACTGGCGGCGGCGAAAATTCACAAAAAAAAATAGTGCTTATATGTGGCGGTGTTGATAAAAATTTAGACGGTTATCGACAACTTGCAAAGTATATGCAAAAATTCGTAAAAAATATCGTATTATTGCCGGGTACGGCAACGGAAAAATTAAAAAAAGAGCTTATTTCATTGAAAATTAGCGTGCCGATAATTGAAGCGGATAGTATGAAAATGGCTGTCAAAAAAGCCGCTGTTTGCGCCGTTAAAGGCGATATGGTAATGCTTTCTCCTGGAGCGGCCAGTTTTGGATTATTCGTGAATGAATTTGATAGGGGCAATCAATTTGTGGAAGAAGTTAAAATATTAAAATAAAAACGCAAATCCAAAATTTGATCGTGGCGACCAATTCATTAAATCGGTTAAAACGAATTTATGAATTCAAGAAAACATCATTACGACACAATTTTATTGTATATTGTTTTCATTCTTGTGATTTTTGGGATTATTATTCTTTCTAACGCTTCATTGGCGATATCGCAGGAAAATTTCGGGGAGCCGTATTATTATCTCAAGCATCAATTATTCAACGGATTGGCGGTCGGCTTGGCGCTTTTTTATGCAGGTTTAAAAATAGATTATAAATTTTGGAAAAAAATAAGCTTACCGTTATTGATTTTAAGTATTATTTTATTGCTTATGGTTTTTAGCGATAATTTCGGTTTCAATCGTGGCGTAGCCTCAAGATGGTTAAATTTTAGGGGATTGATGTTCCAGCCCGCTGAAATTGTAAAATTATTTTTTATTTTTTATCTTGCCGCATTGTTTGAAAAAAAGAAAAAAAATATTAAAGATTTTCACAAAGGTTTTGTCCCATTCGTTGTTATACTTGGCATAATCAGCATACTTGTAGCGGTCCAGCCGGATATTGGCACATTAGGCGTGATTGCCGCAATTTCCATTGCCATTTATTTTGTGGCAGGCGCCAGTATTAGCCATCTTTTTTTAATTTGCTTGGCCGGAACCGTCGCTTTATTTACTTTAGTTAAAACGGCGTCATATAGAATGGATCGTTTTTGGGCTTTTATTAATCCGGAAATCGATCCACAAGGAATCAGTTATCAGATAAATCAAGCATTGATAGCTATCGGAGCGGGGGGATTTTGGGGGCTTGGTTATGGATACGGTCAACAAAAAATATTTTACCTTCCGGAAGTTATCGGCGATTCAATTTTTGCAATCATAGCGGAAGAACTGGGTTTTATCGGAGGAGTGATCATTATTTTTTTATTTATATTGCTGGCTATTCGTGGATTTACAATAGCTAAAAATGCTCCAAACAAATTTGCCGAACTTACGGCATTTGGCATTACTTTTTGGATAATTTTTCAAGCTTTTGTCAATATAGCATCAATATCCGGCATTGTGCCGATGACAGGCATACCATTGCCGTTTATCAGTTATGGGGGGACATCATTGGCTTTTAGTTTATTGGGTATGGGAGTATTATTAAATATATCAAAGTATACGGTATGACAAAACATATTTTATTAACCGGTGGCGGAACAGGAGGGCATTTGTTCCCTCTGATTGCCGTTGCTCAAAAATTAAGAAAGCTTAAAACGGAAAATATTGAATTATTTTTCGTAGGTTCCGCATCACCCGGCATAGATGCTTTGGAAAGGGAAGGGGTAATAATTAATGCTGTTATTGCGGGAAAATTACGACGGTCTTGGCGGTTTTGGGATATTATTGACAATGGAATTGATTTTTTGAAATTAATTTTTGGTTTTTTTCAAGTGTTTTGGCGCGTTTGGCTTATTATGCCGGATGTAATTTTCAGCAAAGGAGGGTACGGAAGTTTTACGATTGTTATTGTCGGCTGGATATACCGTATTCCAATAATTATACATGAATCTGATTCGATTCCCGGTATTACCAACAGACTCCTGGGAAGGTTGGCAAAAAATATCGCTATTTCTTTTATTCGATCCGCGGGATATTTTAATAAAGAAAAATGCGCGTTGACGGGAAATCCGATACGGGAAGAGTTATCGCAAGGAAATGCGGAGGAAGCCAAACGCTTTTTTCAGCTCCAAGGAGGTCGTCCGGTTCTATTTATTTTCGGCGGTTCCCAAGGATCTCAATCTATCAATTTGCTTATTTTAAAAATTCTAACCAAAATAATTGAAAATTTTGAAATAATTCATCAGTGCGGAGATAAAAATTATGAAGAAATAAAAAACGCAAGCGATAAATTATTACCGGATAGTTTGCGAAAATATTACCACCTTTATCCGTTTTTGCGCGATGAATTAAAACATGTTTACGCCGTTTGCAATTTAATAATAAGCAGAGCTGGCGCATCTAATATTTTTGAAATAGCCGCCGTAGGTAAAGCTAGTATATTAATTCCACTACCCAATGCCGCAAGCAATCATCAAGAGTTTAATGCTTTTGATTATGCGCGATCCGGAGCTACGATTGTTTTAACTCAAGAAAACTTAACGGAAAATATGTTTTTGGGCAAAATTGAATATCTTGCGACAAATGATGAATTGCGTCAAAGAATGGAAAGTAGAGCAAGGGCTTTTGCCATGCCGGATGCCGCAGAAAAAATCGCGGTAAAAATATTGGAAATAATAGCCGTAAAATAAAGACACGGCGTTTATTGCGCCGTGTTCTCAAGCTGTTTATTTCATAAAAATTATATGTTAACGATAAAAACAAGATTTGCGCCAAGTCCGACCGGCGATTTACATATAGGCGGATTAAGAACAGCGCTTTATAATTATTTATTCGCTAAAAAAAATAATGGGAAATTTGTGTTACGTATTGAAGATACGGATAGAGCGCGTTTTAAGAAGGGGAGTGTTGAAACAATTTTAACGGGGCTAAAGTGGGTTGGAATTAAAACTGATGGTAAAATTATTTATCAGTCGTTAAGAACCGATATTTATAAAAAATACGCAGAGCAATTGATTGTTAAAAATAAAGCATATTATTGTTTTTGTTCAGCCGAAATTTTAAATAAAATACGCGAAGAACAAATAAAAAATGGCAATCCGGCCAAATATGATCGCAGATGTTTAAAATTATCAAAAAAAGAAATTGAAGAAAAAATAAAAAATAACGATCCGTATGTAGTGCGACTGATAATTCCCGACGGCAAGACAAAATTTAAAGATTTAATTCGCGAAGAAGTTGAATTTAACAATAGAGAAATTGACGATCAGGTTTTGTTGAAATCTGATGGATATCCTACTTATCATTTAGCGAATGTTGTTGATGACCACAAGATGAAAATCAGCCATGTTATTCGCGCCGAAGAATGGCTGTCTTCAACCCCAAAACATATTATTCTATATGAATATTTTGGATGGAAACCGCCGAAATTTGCGCACATTCCGATGGTTTTAGCGTCGGATAAATCAAAATTATCAAAGAGGCACGGAGCAACGGGAGTTTTGGAGTTTAAAAAACAGGGATATTTACCCGAAGCCATAATTAATTTTCTGGCGTTTTTAGGATGGAATCCGGGAGATAGCAGGGAAATATTTTCTATGCAGGAATTAATTAAAGAGTTTTCAATAGAAAAAGTTCAAAAAGGCGGAGCGATTTTTAATATAGAAAAATTAAATTGGATAAATGGACAGTATATTAGAAAATTAAACATTGATAAACTTACAAAATTATGTATTTCATATTTTGAGAAAAAAAAATCGCTTCACAGTTCTTTGTTTATAAAACAAATAGTCGCCCTTGAACAAAATCGGTTAAAAAAACTATCTGACATAGCAGAATTTTCCGATTTTTTCTTTAAGAATAAGTTGGAATACGATAAAGATTTATTGAAATGGAAAAATATGAATAATGAGGAATTGAAAAATATTTTAGAAAAAATTTCCGATATTTTTTCCGAAATTCCAGAAAACGATTTTACGAAAGAAAAGTTGGAACCGATTTTGAAATCCGAAGCCGTGAAGATAGGGGATAATGGCAAGGTTTTTTGGCCATTGCGTGTCGCGCTTTCCGGAAAAAAGGCGAGTCCGGGACCAATGGAAATAGCGGAAATTTTAGGTAAAGAAAAAAGCGTTGAACGGGTTAAATCAGCGCTTGAAAAAATAAAATAGTTTATTGACACATTTTTATTATCATATATACTGTAATTGGATAAGAATTAATTCATATTTATTTATATACTTAAAGTATGTAAATAAATATATAAAATTTATGCTAACAATTTTACCAAAAACCGTATCGGTAAGCGATTTTCAGAGAAAAATTAAAGATACATTTAAAAATATTACCAAAAGCAGTGAACCGGTAATTGTTCTAAACCGCAATAGGCAAGTCGGTGTTTTTATGAATTTATCTAAATATCAAGAATTAATCGAAATCTACGAAGATTTTTTAGATGGATTGAGGTTGGCCGAAGCTGTTAAAAATACAAAAAAGAATGATTTCGTAAGCTGGAAAAAGGTAAAAAACGACTTAAAAAAGAAGAACAAATTGCCTAAAAATTTCTAATTCTTTATGTACGAAATTTTCCTCCCAAAAAAATCGCGAAAATTGCTTGATAAATTGCCAGAGAAAATGCTTATTAAAATAGCCAAAGCCATTGAGGTTATCAAAAAACAACCATTTGTTCAGAATCCTAAGATTAAAAAATTAGAGGTACCGCTCGAAGGGTACCGTTTTAAAATCCCGCCGTATCGAATTTTATACACGGTGGATAAAATAAAAAAGATTATTTATATTTATGATATTTTTCATCGGGGAAGGGGATATAAAAAATAGCCCATGAGATTTCAACTCGATGGGCTAATAATGTGATTATTTCGGTTTAACTTGAACTATTAGTTCTTTTGTTAAAGAATAACCATAGGCGGTCCAAATAATCGGTGTTATATTTTCTATTTGATAATTTTTTGTTATTTCCCTTAAGCCTTCATTGAGTGCGGTGCCATAACCTGATAAAAAAACAGATCCACGAGGAACTGGTTCTTCTTCTACCTTAAGGCCTTTAATACAAAAAATTTCTTGTGATACTTGTTCTATAGTATAACTTTTCTCGAATTTAAATTCCGTCCCGGTTCTATTATTGCAATTTATCGTCAAGAATGCCATCGTCACGATAGTCACAATAAAGCCAATCTTAGTCAGGTTTTTCATTTCCTCCTTCCTTTCTTTATTTTTTTCGTCTGATACGCATATACACAGCATTGCGTATTATCAGTGCGATGCCAAGGGGTATAATAATAGCGCAAAAAAATGCTTTTACATCATCTACCATACCGTATTTCAAAACATTTCCTATTGGATCGTGCCTGCGGTAGAAGTCAATTGTTTGCATCTTTAATATTGAAAATATACTAACCACCACAGAGCAAGGTATTCCTATAATCATGATTAATTGCATAAAATTAAAAGAATAAAGTATTTCTACTGCTCTTTTTAATTCTTCCATATTTCGCTCCTTAATTTATTTCAAAAAACTAAAAAATGAAACTTGTTACCTTTTGATAATGTTAACAAATAAAATGAAATTTGTCAATAGTATAATTATAGCGTTCTTGATATTTGCGCCTCTTTTAGGAATAGCGGAAACCATTGACCGGCTTAAACAGGAAATCGCCGAAAAACAAACGGAAATTGAAGCGCTGGAAAAACAAGCGAAGAGGTATGAAGAAACCGCCGAACAAAAAGAAAAAGCTGCAAAAAAACTTGATCAAACCATTGATTATTTAGATGGGCAAATAAATTCCGTTGCGCTAAAAATTAGCATTACCGAAAAACAAATTGAAAAAACATCTTTATTTATTCAAGAATTGGAATTAAAAATTATTCAGCAAATTAAAGAAATAGAAGAAAATAAAAAAAATATGGCGGGAATTTTACGGATTATTTATGAAACAGCCGACGAAAACGCAATTGAACTCGTTTTTAAATATGAAAATTTTTCTGATTT
>JBBTRL010000030.1:0-21372 GCA_038065195.1 Patescibacteria group bacterium | reverse complement strand
GCAAAAAGAATTACAGGCAAAACTTGACGCGCTTGTAATCTTGAAATTGCAATTAAATTTGGAAAAGGGAAGCTTGGAAATAGAAAAGGAAAGTTTAAAAAAATACGGCGATAATATTTTGGCGCAAAAAAATATTTTAACAAATCAGCAAAACGAAAAAGAAAGAATTTTATCCATCACTAAGGGTGAACAAAAAAAATACGAAAAATTGCTGGCGGATACGGAAGAAAAAACTCGCGCAATCCAAAAAGAAATTTTTGAATTGGAAGACAAATTGCGTTTCACTATTGATCAATCAAAAATTCCGTCGCCACGTTCCGGAATTTTAGCGAAACCAACAATGGATCAAATAAGCCAAAAATATGGACCAACCAACGAGACGGGATTTATAAACGATTTTTATAATTTTCATAATGGCATAGACATTAAATCCGGTCTTGGCACCCCCATAAAAGCGGCGAGAAATGGTATGATAAAAGCAACGGGGGATAATGGTCAATACGCTTATGGAAAATGGATAGCGATTGAACATGATAACGGATTAACAACATTATACGCTCATCTTTCGCTTGTATCGGTAGGAATCGGAGATAAAGTGGAACAGGGAGAAATTATCGGCTATACAGGCAAGACCGGTTGGTCAACCGGACCGCATTTGCATTTTGGCGTTTATGCGACACATACTTTTCAAATAATAAATAAATGGTTTGGTCCATTGCCGATGGGAGGACATCTTAACCCATTAGACTACTTATAATAAGTATTGTATAATATAAATGAGAAAATATTTAACTAAATAATTAAAATTTTTTATGATAAAAATAATAATTATTGTTTTAATCATTGTTTTTATAGTGATACCGCTTTATAGGGGAGAGAGTGTCGGCAATGTTATAAATACCATAAAAGATACTGTATCCGGTATCATTACGGCTACACCGCAATGGTTGAAAGATTTAGTAGTTAAAATATTTTCCGTATTGTTTGAATTGATTAAGGTCATATTTAATGCGATAGTTGATTTTATTTACAACAAATCCGGGAAAAATACAGATCAAGACTTGGTAAAAGATAAATTATTTGAAATAAAAAATCAGTAAATGTTGAGTGGGGAACAGAACGATAAATTAAAAAATGTTCAGCTAATGTAGTGTCGCATAAGTTAAAAAAAGCGATGCGTTGTATTAAAAATAATTATGCTTATCAAGGCACAAAAGCCTATTATTAAACATATAATTGATTTTTTAGAATATTGCGAGATTGAGAAGGGTTTATCGCCCATTACGGTAAAAAATTACGCTCAATTCCTTTCAAGGTTCACTAAATGGCTTAAAGACCTGCATTTGGACAATTTAACGCCACAAGACCTTACGGAAGAACATATTTGGCAATATAGACTGTTTTTATCGCGCTTTATAAGTCCTGCAACGCGTAAGGGCCTCAGTAAGGATACTCAAAACTATTATTTCATCGCCCTAAGAGCGCTTTTTGGTTATTTTATTGATAAAGATATCAAATCTTTGCCTCCGAATAAAATAAAACTTCCAAAAGTTTCTAAATCAAAAAAAATAAAATTTTTGACACTTGAACAGTTGCAAAAACTTTTAGCTGCGCCAGATATATCAAATACGCAAGGATTACGCGATCGAGCCATACTGGAAACTTTATTTAGCACCGGTTTGCGAGTAGCTGAGTTAGTGTCGCTTAATATTAATCAGTTAAATTTGAAAGATGCCGGTAAAAATGCCGGTATAGAGGTCGCAATAACAGGCAAGGGCAATGTTACGCGAGTTGTATTTTTTTCCCAAAGATGCTGTGAGTGGATAATCAAATACATAGAATACAGAAATGACAATGATACTTCCCTATTCGCGGCTATCGGAAAAAATAAAAAAAATCCCGAGTCATTGCGATTAAGCACTCGTTCAATAGAAAGAATCGTTCAAAAATATGCGCGACAAACCGGCCTTCCTTTGCTTGCTACCCCACACACCCTGCGTCATACTTATGCTACCGATCTTCTAAACCAAGGCGTTGATTTAAGGATGATTCAAGAATTTCTTGGTCATAAAAATATTGCCGCAACACAAATTTATACCCATGTCACAAATAAAAACTTGCGGGATATTCATCGTAAATTTCATAGCGGGAATAAAATGGATAAATAAAAATGTCCGTTAAAAATCTAACGGACATTTTTTGATTAAATCTATTCTCCTGGAATTCCTTGCTCTAATTTATTAATAATTTTATTAATAATATTGATTGTTCCATGGTCTAATTCGATTTTTGAAATATGCTCAATCCATATTCCATAAATAAACGGATTGGTAAATATGGATTGATGCCTAATTTCTACTTTCTTTTTCAGGATAATCAAATCCGGATGCTCCTTTTTGAATTTATCGGCTGCGCTTAAAATAAGCGAAACATTGTTGATATTTCTTGTGCTACCTTCTATGTTCAAGGGTATAAATGTCCAGTCGCCAACGGTAATATAGGTAATGCGTCCAATTTCTCGATTAACATCGATATTCGATAAACACCCGTTAATTAAAAAACAAGCGGCAAAAATGAATAAAACGACAAATACCTTATTTTTCATGTTAACTCCTTGTATGTATCATGAATTTTGCGGAGCCACATAAAATTTTTCGCTAAATTTTGCGAAGTTATTATTTGCGTTCCCGGCATCAAAACAAAGCCGGGGTTTAAGGAAATATTGGCGCCTATCCTGCAGCTATCGCCAATTATCGCTCCCAACCTTTTTAATGGGATTGATTTTTTATCTAAAAGATTTCCGTTGCGGGCAATAATTTTTAACCAAATAAAACCGTTATCAGCCCTTACATTTAATAACGCCGACATAAAACCGATATAGACATTATTACCGACAATACTGTCTTCTATGCAATTAAAATGCATAATATTGGAATAATCCATTATTATGGAGTTATTTACTTCGCTTCCATGCCCTATTACGCAATTATTCCCTATTATAACATTTCCCCCGATATAAGCATTGTGGCGAATTTCGCAATTCCGTCCTATAATTGCCGGGCCTTTAATAAAAGCTCCAGGTTCAATGATTGTATTTTCCCCGATTTCAACACTCCCATTGTTTAAATCGGAAAAAGCGCCGGCAAAAATATGATTTAATGTTTTTATTCCGCAAAGATATCCATTACGGGTTTTAATTAGCAGCGCGTGATCCGTGTCTTTTAGGTAATTTTTTAAATACGCGGCGATTTTAGGCACGGCTTCCCAGACATACGCCGTGTTTTTAAATAAATCTTTGTGTTCAAATTTTTCAAGGTACGGAAATAAAATTCCAGCATTATAAATTATTTCTTTCTCTTTTTCCATCATAGGTATTCACCTCCTTTAATGAGCATTATAACGCAATAAATTTTATTTGTGAAGTTTTTAAATATACTTTTATAAAAATTTTCCCTTGACACAACTCGTTTATTAGATAAAATTAGCATATAAGTCATTAAATTATAAAATTAAAATTATGGCGCATAAGAAAGCGGGCGGATCTACGCAATTAGGCCGAGATTCCCGTCCAAAATATTTAGGAATTAAATTGTATGCCGGACAAAAAGCGCAGCCCGGTTCTATTTTGATTCGCCAGCGTGGAACTAAATTCCGTCCGGGGAAAAATGTTCGTCGTGGCAAAGACGATACTCTTTACTCTATTAAAGACGGGGTTGTTGAATTCCAAACAAAAACCGTTAAACTTTTTGACGGAAGCAGAAAAAAAGTTAAATTCATAAGCATAGCATGATGATAGATGGGTAAAAATGAAAAACCCCGTTACGAATTCCGTAATAGGGCTTTTAATTTCACTATTCTTCAATGTTCTTTATATAATTTGTTATTTTCTCGCGTTCTACAATAGTAATTAAATGGTTGAGATTATGATCAATAAACATATCTTTCATTATATCAAATCTTGAAACATATTGTTTTCCAAATGCGATAAGTTTCAATAAAACAATAGGACTATTTTCGATATGAGTAATTTCAATAATAGTTATTGATTTGCTAATTTTTTTAATCATTTTCTTTGATTCCTTCCTTTCTGTAAAATAAATTATTTTTTTAAACAACTTTTAATAAACTCCTTAAACAACGGATGCGGCGCGAGCGGATGCGATTTGAATTCCGGATGGAATTGTGTTGCCACAAAAAACGGATGCTTCGCGCGAGGTAATTCTATAATTTCTACTAAATCGCTTTCCGGATTGATGCCAGAAATTATTAATCCCTTTTTCGTTAAGATATCTTTATAGGCATTGTTAAATTCGTATCTATGGCGATGCCTTTCGGATATCAACTCCTTACCATAAACCCTACTGCTTATTGTATTTTTTTGCAATAAACAATTATATGCGCCAAGCCGCATCGTTCCGCCGTAAGCTTTTATTTTAAGCTTCTTTTTTTGCTCCGGCATAAGGTCAATAACGGAATTCGGGGTCTTGGGATCAACTTCGGTTGTATGCGCTTTTTTCAAACCGCAAACATTTCGTGCGAATTCAATGATCGCAAGTTGCATACCATAGCAAAGACCGAAAAATGGAATTTTATTTTTTCGGCAATAGCCGATAGCTTTTATTTTTCCTTCCACTCCCCTGTTGCCAAATCCTCCCGGAACGATAATGCCGTCGTACTCGCGCAATTCTTCCAAATATTTTTCATTTTTTTCATATTTTTCAGAATCAATCCAGATTATTTTTGCTTTTTTGCCACACGCCCAAGAAGCATGTTTTAACGCTTCTATTATTGAAATATAAGAATCCATTAAAGTAAAACGACCGCTCATAAAGTATTTTCCCACAATACCGATTCTAACGGGTTTTTTTACATTTTTTATCCTATTCACTAACTTTCGCCAATCATCATTTTTACCGTTCCTTGCCCTTAAGCCGAGTTTTGTTAATATTCTTTTTCCCAATTTATCTTTTTCAAAATTTATCGGCACTTCATAAATACAGTCAACATCCGGCGCGGAAATAATATCGCGTCTGTCAAGATTGCAAAAAATAGAAATTTTTCTTTTTCGCGGTTCATCCAACGGTAATGCCGCTCTTGCTATTATAAAATCCGGCTGAATACCCGCGGAATTTAAAGACCTTACCGCGTATTGAGTCGGTTTTGTTTTCATTTCTCCTGTAATTTTTGGAATTGGCAAATAACTCACAAGAATAAATAAAACATCCCGGGGATGTTTTAAATGCATTAAGCGGGCCGCTTCAAGAAAAAGCATATTTTGATACTCGCCTACGGTTCCTCCTATTTCAATAAGCGCTATGTCCGACATTGATTCTTTTGTCGCTTTCTGTATTCTGCTTATAACTTCATTGGGAATGTCCGGCACCACCTCAACGCAACGACCGTTAAATCCCAAATTTCTTTCTTTTCGTATAACTGCTTCGTAAACGCGACCGGTAGTCATATAATTTATTGAAGGAATATTTTTTTCTAAAAATCTTTCATAATTGCCTATATCTTGATCGGTTTCATCGCCGTCTTCCGTCACAAATACTTCCCCGTGTTCTATTGGATTCATAGTGCCGGCATCTACATTGATATAGGGATCAATTTTTATAGCCGTAACTTTAAAACCCTTATCTTGAAGAATACGACCGATTGAAGCGGTGGTTATACCTTTTCCAATGCCGGACATTACTCCGCCTATTATGAAAATATATTTTGGCAAAGTTAATTAAAAAAATTATCAGTTTTTATTATTTTTTCTTTTCTTCTTCCGTCGTTACCACTCTTATTGTGGTTTCCATTTCGTAGGGCAATTTAATCACCACATCATAAACGCCAGCTCCTTTTATCGGTTTTTTTAGCATCACTTGCTCTTTTTTTACATCAAATCCTTGCTTTTTTAAAGCCAGAGCTATTTTATTGCTTGTGACGGAACCGTAAAGCGTTCCGTCTTCGCTGATTTTCATAGCGACTTCTATTTTTTGACCTTCAAGTTTTTTGGCTATATCCTGAAATTTCGTTAATTCTCTTTTTTGTTTTTCTTTTTCCATTTCACGCATTTTTTCAATATTGTTTAGATCCGATTTTGTTGCTTGTTTTGCCATTTTTCTTGGAAATAAAAAATTACGGGCATAACCGTCGGCCACATCTTTTATATCATATTTATTTCCTAAATTTACCACATTATTGAGTAAGATTATTTTCATAGTGTTTATTTTTACTATTTTTATTAATTTACCTTGAATTACGAAATAGCGTTTTTCTTGTCATTCCCAGCTTGACTGGGAATGACAAATGTATATTTCGTAATTCAAAGAAATTTAATAAGTTTATTTTGTTCGCATTTCTTCTAATAATACCTCAATGGCTTTATCCAACTGCGTATCTTTATTATTTTTGAAATCTTCCTCATTGAGTTTTACTTCAAAATCCGGCTTAAGACCCTCCTTGTTTATAGATATCCCATTGGGAGTCAACCATTTGGCGATAGTTAATTTTACGCTGGCGCCTCCGCTTAATTCTTGCAATTCCTGCACAGACCCTTTGCCAAAAGTTGTTTCGCCAATTAATTTAATGCTTTTATTGTCACGCAAAGCGCCTGCCATAATTTCCGAAGCGGACGCGGATCCCTGATTAACCAAAATTACCGTTGGTAAATTACCCAGAATATTCATCCCCAAACTCCTATATTCCTGTTTTTTGTTTCCAAAATCTTCTATTGCAATAATTGCGTCCTTTTCCAGAAAATAACTTGTCAGTTCGTTTGCCACTTCCAAAAATCCTCCAGGATTATTTCTTAAATCCAATATAATGGCATCAGCTTTATTTTTTATTATTTCATTGGCCCTATCCCTAAATTCTTGACTTGCCGTTGCGGTAAAATGATAAAGTGAAAGATAGGCTATTTTTAAATTATTTTTGGTTACAAAATCCAAGTTAGTAATTGGAATACTGATCGTATCGCGCATTATGGACACTTCTCTGGTATTAATTGTTCCATTATTTACTATTGTCAAAATAATTTTCGTGCCACCCGGACCTCTTATTAAATTAACCGCTTCGTCAATCGTCAGATCTGTTGTAATGATATCGCCGATTTTTATTATTTTGTCGCCCGCTTTCAATCCCGCTTTTTCGGCCGGAGTATTTTTTAAAGGCGCAATCACCGTTAAAACTTCATCTCTAATGCCAATTTCCGCGCCAATTCCTTCAAATTTTCCGTTTACATCTTCCTGAAATCTTTGAGAATTTTTTGGTTCTAAAAATACAGAATAAGGATCTTTTAAAGAATTAATAAGACCGGAGGTGGCGCCATAAATCATAGTTTTCTTGTTTAAATCTTTTCGTTCCGCGTAATTTTTTTCAATAAAACGCCAAACATCCCAAAATATATTAAAATCATCGCGACTGACCGGTAAATTTTCATTCAACGATAAACCATAATTGACATTGGTGTTTACGCGACCGACATAAATTCCAAGAAAAAAAATAATCACCACGAGAAAGGCAATAATAATCTTTGATTTATTTACAAAATAATTGTTTGTCATTTTAATTTTTTATCTGCCCGTTCAGCGGACAAATTTTTTATCCCGTGTTTCCAAAAATATCTTAAGGCGCTTTTAACATGTATTCGGGAATACTTATTAATAAATATATCCAGTAATCCGCCTTTTTTTGAACTCATTTTTTGATGGTAGTGGCACATTAAAGCGCCGGGAAAATACGCCACTTTGTATCCTTTTTCCCAAAATCGTTTTGCCCAATCAACATCTTCAAAATACATAAAGAATTTTTCATCCAACAGGCCAACTTTTGTAAGCGCCGATCGATTTGTCATTAAAGCTGAGCCCATAAGCCAATCAACCTCAATGTATGGAATTTTATCATCGGGGTTGAATCGGGCAAGTTCGCCTCTCATTAAAAAATTATTTATTACTTTTTTTGCCCACGGTAATTTTCCCAAAAAAGTTCTTCTATATAAAATAGTAAACGGCGTGTAAAATTTAAAACATGAATTTTGCGGTTTACCGTTAAAGTTTAACAATTGCGGACCAACCAAGCCGATTCGCGGATAATTTTCCATAAATTGCAAAAGCTTCTTGATGGAATTTTCGCAAACTATAATATCAGCGTTTACTATTAAAATGAAATTTCCATTGGCTTGTTTTATTCCAGCATTTACCAATTTAGAATAACCGACATTTTCCTTAAAATCAACTAATTTTATTTCCGGATAATTTTCTTTAATAAATAAACTGTTATACGCCGACGATTCGCTGTTGGTTAGAATAATTTCGTAAGATAAATTATTGCAATATTTCTTTATGTTTTTTAGGCATAATTTTAACAAAGCAAAAGTTTTGTGATGAGTTACTATTATAGATAAAAAAGATGACGACATTCTATTCAAATATGTTTTTTACCGCATTTCTTATATTTTCATAAGTGTTGCCTATAGGTAATAAAACATAGAGATTATCTATTGTTGCGCTATGCAACAAACCGTTTTCGGAATTATCAAACATTTTTTTAATAATTGTTCTATTTTTCGTTTTTTGTAAAAGATTCAACAATTCTCCTATTTCCAAAATAGTAAAATCCCGTTTGATGTGATCATTCAAAACATCTAATATACTGAACATTTTAACCGGATTGGTCATTACTCCAAGGGAAAATAATTTATCTTTAATGGCGCCAATGATTTGCTGCTGCCTCTTGATTCTCTCGAAATCATTACTGGAAAAACGCGCCCGCGCGTAATATAAAGCCATTTCTCCGTCTAACAAATGCGCGCCTTTATCTATAAATAATTCCCACCTCTGCTCTTCTTCATTTAAACGCCAATATTGTTCGTTTCCTTTTTTAATATGTTCCGGGTAATTTTCCCATTGTTTATATTCAATGAACGGACTATTAAGAGTAATTGTTATTCCGCCCAAGGTGTCTATAAATTTTTCAAAACCATTAAAGTCAATGGATATGGCATAGTCAATGTGCTGACCGGTAATTTGCGATACAATTTTTTTTGCGAGAGTCAGTCCCCCGCCACCCCAATTGGTTGATTCTCCGACGGCGTAAACGGCATTTAATTTATCTCGTTTAGCGCGTGTAATATAAACATATAAATCGCGTGGAATTGAAAATAGGGCAATGTCGCCTGTATCCTTTTTAATGCTCGCAAGAATTATCGTATCAGCCAATAATCCCCCATTTTCATCATTAATACCCCTTATGCCAAGCGCTAATATGTTTACTCTGTTTTGGTCTTTAAACGGTATAAAATCATTATCCGGCAAAAGATTGGTGTCAATGTTTTCTAAATCGGTATTTACATAACTGAATCCGCTTTTATGTGAAAAAAACGCGATAAAACCGCCTATGATAATCAAAACCGCCAATAATTTCAATATGACGAATTTTTTTGTTTTTTTTGAAGAATTATAATTTTTCAGATTTAAATAAACCATTTTTTCATTTCCTTAATGCCTATTTTCTTATTTTTCATAATTAACCTTCTTTTTATTAATGCTTTCGGAATTTGCATTATCAATTTCTTTATCGTTTTAATCGTATAATGTTCAAAGATCAATACATAAAACCAGGAAGCGACTTCTTTTGGCAACCACCATGGCAAATGTAAAAATAACAATAATGGCAATTCATTTTTTATCTGCATCAACCGCTGGTTTTTAAAAGAATAGTATTTGGAAAATTGCGATATTTTTCTTCTTTCTTTAATCACATCTAAATATTTTGTTTTCGCGCTGTCCCCCGCTCCTCTCGCGTGCCAGCCGATAACATCCGGCGCATAAGCGGTTTTCCATCCGTAAAGACGCATTCGCCAAGCCAAATCCACATCTTCTTTATACATAAAAAAATCTTCATCAAAATATTCAAAATCATTATTGCGTATCGGTATTTTTATGCTTTCCAACATTTCTCTTTTGTAAATGGGCGCCGCTCCATCCGCGCCAAAAATTTCGTTTGAAAATTGAAAATTGGAAATTGAACATTGATTTCCCTGCCCCCTATTTATAACACGCCTATTTTTAAACATTATCAATCCGGTCGTATCTATGATATCCGTTTTTTGTAATTCACCGTTAATTTCTTTGAGTTGTAAAAGTTTTGGCTGCAATGCTCCCATTCTAACATTTTTATTCAAAATTTCAACGGCATTTTTTAAAAAATTTTCATCTAAAATAACATCTTGATTAAGACATAGAATATATTCCGAATCGCTTCCTCTGATTCCTTCATTATGTCCGGCCGCAAATCCGATATTTTTTTCATTAAAAATAATATTTATATGCGGCGCCGATTGTCGCAATGTTTTTAAATAATTACGGCTGCCATCAATGGAATTATTATCAATTATCAAAAAATCGTATTCTTTATACGACTGATTTAATACGGATTCTACGCATTGCGGTAAGAATTTAAGACCGTTGTAAGCAAGTAAATTTATTGAGAATTTAGGCATTTAATTCGTAATATTTATCCCATACTTTTCCAATGGCAAGACTGCGGAATTTTCCGGAATGATACGGGGTAAATATAATATGGCTGTTTGAATTATGAAAAACAACAATACTTTGTCGTTTAGAAGCACGACATCAAATAAACTATACAATAATATCCACAAAAAATAAAAAATAAAAATAGGGCTTGCGATGGTAATTTGCGTCCATGCTTTTTGAAAAATTTTCCATAGTATCAATAAAAAAATAATAAGCCCGAAAATCCCCATTTCCGCGGCAATATCAAAGTATAAATTATGCGCCGACGCGCCGCGACGACCCGACTCCAATGGCTCTCCTATCACTACAGGATAATTACCGATGCCAATGCCAAGGAATGGATGCTTTACGAAAGAATTTAATGTTGCGTTCCAAATTTCCAATCTTCCTTTGTTTGATGTTTCTTCAAGATTAAAAATTGATCTAATTCGTTTTAATGTCAATTCTTCATATTTTTCCCCGTTAATTATATTGCCGATTCGCGAACCGGAAAGTATCAAAGAGCCGACGGGAAAAAGCATAAAAAATACCAAAAGTATTATAAAATATTTTTTTAATTCAATGCATTGTCGATATTTTTTTATTTTTATTATAACAAAAATCAAAACCAAAATAACTGCGATTAAAATGGCGCTTGCCCAAAATCCGCGCGATCCGGATAATATAATGGATAACAATGAAAAAATGCCGATTGAAATATATAATTTTTTATATACGCTTCTTTGTGTCCAAAAATATGTTAATGGAATAAGACCGATTAAAGAAAAAAGCGCGAAAGAATGGGAATCGGGAAAAACGGAAAAAATTCTTAAAGTAGGCGATGATTTATCATAATAAGAAAACCAGGTATTGCTATAAGAAAGCAGGTCGGCAAGGTTTTTACCGTAAAATACGGAAATTACATTATTTGCCCACCATTGCCAAAATAGATAAAGAGGCGTAAAAAACACCGCTATAATTTGGGCATATCCTATTACCAAAGATATCAATAAAGATGCTATGACGGAAAGTTGTATTTTTTTTACGCCCATTCCGGAATTTATAATAATGAAAAAAATCATCATAGCATTGACCAAAAAAAGAATTTTTCTTATACCATAACCGGCGCTTTCGGCGTTTATCAGCGATAAAACGGCTATTACAAAAAACGCGAATACATAAATATAAAGTTTTTTATTATTGATGTTTTTAACAAATTCTTGCCAATTTCTTATATTTTTAAATTTAGCAAAGAAAATTCTAAGAAATAAAATCAGTAACAAAATTCGCCAATTGGACATTGTGTCAAAATTTTCCGTAATCGGGAGCGCGACAAACAAAGGAATAGATACGATAAACAAAATAACCACTTCTTTTAATGGAGCGAATATAAAATAAAACGCCAAAAATCCCGTCAAAAACAAAACGGCTTCGCGCGGAACAATAGAAAAAACAGCCAACATTATAACGATTATTTCTAAAATAAATATCAATAATAAATTTCGGTTTATTTGTATATTTATAAACATTGTGATTATTATTTATTAAGTACTTTTCTAAAAATATCCAGTGTTTGCAATGCGCATTTTTCCCAACTGAAATTTTTTATCCGTATCAATCCTTTTTGTTTTAATTCTTCTCGTAAAGCGGAATTGGAAAAGATTGCGGACATTTTTTCGGCAATTTCGTTAATGCTTTGGTTATTTTCTATGAAAAGCGCCGCGTCGCCCGCTGTTTCCATTAAAGCAGGCTGTTTTGAAGTAATGACCGACGTTCCGCTAGCCATTGATTCCAGTATGGGCAGTCCGAAACCCTCGTAATCGGATAAATAAATTGAAGCTGAAGCGTTTTTGTACAATTCAAGCAAGTCTTGCTGCTCTATAAAACATCGATGAATTATCGGTAATCTATTGTTAATTTTTGAAATATTTAATAAAAATTGATTTGTTTTTAAAACATTTTTTTCTATATCAATACGCGGACGAGTATAATTTGAACCGATAATAATAAGTTGATAATCTATAAATTGCGGAAAAACCCTCTTAAAGGCCTCTATAATTTCCGAAATATGGCGACGGTTAAACATTGAACCCACGCAAATAATATATTTGTTCAATATCCCGTATTTTTCTTTGATTTCCTTAATTTTATCTTTATCCGGTTCCCGCGAAAAATCATTTGATACGGCAAGCGGCGTTACGAATATTTTGTCCGCGTTGATTTTATAATATTTGATAATTTCTTGCTTCGTAAAATTGGACGGAACCAAAATAACATCAGCTCTTTGAGCCGATCGCCAAACATTTTTCCGTAAAAATATTTTATCTAAAATTCCGGGCCAGTTATACAGATCGGGGCGCGCTTCGTAAATTACATCGTGAATCGTTACGACCATTTTCCCGTTTTTATAAAAAGGGGGTAAGGCGTAATTTGGCGAAAATAAAAGATCGGCTTTGTCTTTTTTTGCGGCGCGGCCAACAAGCCATTTGGTAAACAAAGTATTGCTTTGAACGCCAAAAGGCGCTTTCAGTATTTTCATATTGAACGATTTCATTTTTAAAATATCTTCGGGAATTTCCTTTTTGAAATACAAAAGAAAATCAATGTCGGAAAGCCGTCCCAATTCGTACATTTTTTTCCATTCGTTGAGTATCCCGAAAAGATAAACGCCGACTCCGGTGCGCGACCCTTCCAAGTTGTGAGCGTCAATCGCAATAAGCATAAAATATAAAAAAGATTATTTTTTACCGAAATTACCGACATAATAATCACACATTCCCGCAAGCGCCGCTCTTGCCCATTCTTTTTTTGAAGGAATGCATAATTTTATCAGTTGTTTCGCGAAAACATACAGATTATACGGATGAATTAAAATTTTTTTATAAAACGGCGCGCATCTTTTATTAAATAAAATACCATTGCGGACATGGTAATAAACATATTTCGCGCCGATTTTTTTAGTACTGGCGGATTCTTTGTGCCAAATCTTTGCAGTAGGAATTAAAACCGATTTATAGTCCACCTTTTTCGCTTGAAAATTCCAATCTGTATCTTCGTAATATAAAAAATATTCTTCCGGCATCAACCCTATTTTATCAATAATTTCCTTTTTTATAAGAAGGCACGCGCCGCTTATATAATCAACTTCGTAATGATTATTGCCAAATTGTCCGTTGTCTTTTTCGTTGTAGCCGATATACTCTCCCCTATTCATAAGCCAATTAATCTTGCTCCCCGCGGAATTGATATAATCCAATTTATCATAGAAATAAATCATTGGTCCCGCAATGCCTATTTTTTCATCACTTTCAGCAACGCTCACCATTTTTTTTAAAAAATCTGAAGCCACAATCGTATCGTTATTAAGCAACAAGAAATAATCAGTATCGTGTGCTGTGTGTTTTATGTTATGTATTACGGCATTAACGCCTCCAGCAAAACCTTTATTGCTTTGAAGATTATCTCCCTGCGGGAGATCTCCCGTAGGGAGAAAGTTTGAAATCCGGAAATTAAAATTAAAAGAGTTTATAAATTCTTTCAATTTTACCGCGGAATCATCCGTTGAACCATTGTCAATGACAATAACTTCAAAATCATCATAATTAACTTTATTCAACGATTTAAGACACTCAATCGTGTCTTGCCAACCGTTCCAGTTTAAAATTATGATCGTTACTTTGGGCATTATTTTTTCTTTGAAAAATTTCCTTTAAATATTTCTTTGCCGATCGTTTTTTCAAACACGGCGCGCGTCAATTTTATGGAATATTCGTAATCACCGGTATTTATAAAAAGGTTTTTTTGTTTCAATAAAGAAGCATCACTAAAAGTCGGTATTCCGATGAGTTCGCCGAAAGGCGGCGTAGCGCCAACGCTGCCATTTATATTTTTCTTCATCCATAATTCTTTGGCGAATTCAATTTTTTTTACGGTTTTCGCGCCATTTTTTTTCACCCAAACATTCACCGCCTTTTTAAATTTATTTTTATCCAAATTTTTATTTGCCGAGATGAGCGCCAATGCGTATTTATTATCCAATTTCATAATAAGAGTTTTAACAATTTCTTCCGGTTTGACATGTTGCGTACCGGCGGAATCAATAGCGGTATAAACCGTTTTGTGTTTGATAATTTCGTATTTTATTTTTTTATCATTAAGAAATTTTAAAAGTGGCTTTAATACCATAAATTTAATTTTAGTTATTTTTTATCTTTATTTACAATCTTTATGTTAAGTTCTTTCAATTGCGCATCGTCCACTTCACTTGGCGCATTCATCATTAAATCCCTTCCGTCGCCCGTTTTTGGAAAAGCGATAACATCTCTAATTGATTTTTCATTGCGTAAAATCATAATCAATCGGTCAAGACCGAGCGCGATACCGCCATGTGGCGGAACGCCGAATTTAAACGCTTTCAGAAGATGCCCGAATTTTTGCTGGATATTTTCTTTCGTATGTCCCATTGTTTCAAAAACCGCTTCCAATATTTCCGGTTTGTGGCTTCTTATTGAACCTCCGCCAACTTCGTAACCATTCAAAGCAATATCATATTGAAAAGCTAAAATTTTACCCGGATCTTTTTTTATTTTTTCAATATCTTGCTCTTGTGGCATAGTAAAAGGATGATGTGTCGCATCCCATCTGTTTTCCGTTTCTTTCCATTCAAACATTGGAAAATCCACTATCCAGCAAAAAGCCAATTCATTTTTATCGTTTTTATTTTCTCTCAAATCCGGCTTGTCGCTGTTGTATTTTTCCATTGCTTCTTTATAAGTAATACGCGGAAATGGAACTTTGGTAATATGTTTTTCCGGCGTTTCTTTTTTCGCCAATTCAATCAACATATTTTCCATTAAATTGATAATATCTTCTTGCTCAATAAAACTCATTTCAACATCAAACTGGGTAAATTCCGGTTGGCGGTCTCCCCTCGTATCTTCATCGCGAAGACATCTGGCAACCTGAAAATATTTTTCAAATTGCGCTACCATCAAAAGCTGTTTATATTGTTGGGGGCTTTGTGGCAAGGCGTAAAATTTTCCTTGTTCCAACCGCGCCGGAACAATATAATCGCGCGCGCCTTCAGGCGTTGATTTGGTCAAAAGCGGCGTTTCTATTTCCGTAAATCCCTCATTCCAAAAATATTGCCGCATAAATTTTATAACTCTTCCCCGCAAAAATATATTTTCTCTCATTTTTTCCCGACGAAGATCAAGGTAGCGATACTCCAAGCGTATCCCTTCATTCGGTTCTTTATCCGCGTCAAGTTCAAATGGCAAATTTTCCGACTTGCTCAAAATTTCCAGTTTTTCAGCAAGCATTTCCACTTTGCCGGTTGATATTTTATCGTTAACCATTTTTTCCGGCCTTTGATTTATTTGTCCCTCAATAGACACTGCGAATTCCAATCCCAACGATTCGGCCATTTTATATAATTCTTTATCTTTCGGAATAAAAACAACCTGAAGCGCTCCGGAAATATCTTTTAAATCTATAAATATAATTTTTCCATGATCGCGGCGCGCGCCGATCCAGCCGTTAATCCTGATTTTCTCTCCGATTTTTTCCGCGGATTCTTTAACCAATGTCCGCGGCATATTTACCTTTTTTTCTTTATTGGTTTCTTGAATCATAATTTCCATATTTATCACAATAAATTACGGTTTTAAATAATTTTTATAACATAGAACCGAATTTATTATCCATTTAAACGATTATTGTTAACTGGTATTTTAACATAAAAAATACTTCCCTTGTCAACGCCCTCCGATTCCGCCCAAATACTTCCATTATGCGCGTTAATGATTTTTTTGGCGATATAAAGTCCCAAACCCGTGCCTTCGGTATAAATATGGGATATTCTTTCTCCCCGTTTCATTTTTTGAAAAAGATTTTTATTTTCTTCATCATTTATTCCGGCGCCGGTATCGCGTATTTTCCATACGACATTTTCATTATCGTTAATTAAATCTATTTCAACGCTTCCTCGTTCCGTATAACGGATGCCATTATCAATAATATTAAATAAAACTTGCGCTAAAGTGTTTTTATCTCCATAAATTATGAATGAATCATTATCGGCTGATTTATTAAATTTCAATATTAAATTTTTAGCAACGGCTTTTGGCCGCAATTCTTCAACTATATTTTCTGTAAAAGAAAAAACGGAAATCGGACTAAAATCATAAATAATCCTTCCGCTTTCAATGCGTGATAAATTAAGAAAATCGCTAACCAACATTATTAATTTTTCATTGCTTCTATAAACTCTTCCCAGATAATCTTTTTGTTTATCATTTATCTCCCCCGTATCGCCTTCAAGAATCACGGATATATATCCCTTGATTATTGAAAGCGGGGTTCGCAGTTGATGCGAAGCGATGGAAAGAAATTCTGATTTTGCCGCGTCCAATTGGCGTAAATCCTCGTTGGCTTTTTGAAGTTCCATGGTTAAATCCTCCAATTTTTTTCTTATATTTATTTCTCGCGAAACACTTTTGACTAATAAATAACCCACCGAAGACACGGCAATAAATAAAATGAATTTTACAATAAAATCATTAAAAGTTTTTGAATATATTGAATTTATAAATAATACAAAAGACAAAAGCAATATAAAAAATTGAGTGGCAATTATCTTAATGTCCAATAAATTGTATTTGGAAATCGCATAAGCGGTAAAAACCACAAGAGCGATAGTTGAGGCCGACCCAAATCTATCAATATTGAAAATACCAAATATTGGTAATATTATATTGGCTATTATGCCAAGAATACCGCTAATGATAACGCCCGTAAGTATGTAACGAATATGAATCTTAATTTTACCATATTCATTTTTATATTTTTTAAACAATATAAAAATAGATAAAACAATATAGACTACAATATAAAAAGCATATACTATAAATAATGGTCCAAAAACAACTTTTTTTCCGTAATCGGTCAAAATAACGCTTTCTATCATTAAATCGGAGAAAATAGTAATAAAAAATATCGGGACAACCGATCCAAAAATTAATAAAATATATCGTTTTTTAAGATTAACATTCGACGGAAATATGCAAACAAAATAAAGCAATGTGGGAATAATGATAATAACTGTGCCGTAAAGAAAATGCGCTAAAATTAAAGATGTCGCAATTGGATAATTTTGGTCGTAGAATAAAAATGAATTCACGGACCATAAAGTCAAGGTAAACGCAAAAATTCCAAACACTCTGTTTATTAAGCTTTTTTTATCGTTAAAGTAAACTAAAGAACCAAGTACTAAATTGGCTATACCGGCGGTTATTATAAAAATATTTTCAATTGTCATAAAATAGTAATTCTAATGTAGCAGACATTATAAATTGTATAGGAAAAAATTTGTTTTGGAAAGCGCGATGCACTCTTTTTAAATTATGCCAAATGTTGATAATTAAAAACCCCATAAAGTTTACAGTCCTCATGGAGTTAAAAATATTATTTTAGCGCATTTTTTATACACTTTACTCTTTCTATATCTTCGGGCGATATAACTTTTTGAAAATTTTGAAATTCCGCAAGCCTAAATTCTAACTTTTGAGCAATATTGATTATTGTATTTATAGAGGAAAAATCCAATTTACCTATGGAAAAATTTTTATCATAATCGGCATAAGCCAAAGCCATTGTTTCGCCAAGACAGCAATAAATGTCTTCTTTGTGTTTTAAGCCAAAATTTATATGAGGATTTATTCCAGGCGCATGTATAAGACCCCCTTCTATAACCAAAACATCATTGCGGGTTTTGATTATTTCAGGATCAACATCAGATGGTTGCGCATCGTCAATAACGATGCTGCCGGAACGAAGATCTTCTGATTTGATTTTTGCTTCAGGCGCGTTTGTCGCCGCGATAATTATATCGGATTTTTTTACGTCGCTTATTTTATATGAAATTTTTATTGAAATTTCCGGCGATAAATTAAAAAAATCATTCACCAGACATTCTAAGGAATCTTTTTTTCTTTCAGTATCAATTAACAGCATATTTTTTACGCCTTCTTTTAGTAAAATATGTGCGCAAGCGCTACCTATGGATCCCGCCGCCCCAACTACGGCAATTTTAACAAATTTTAAATCAAATCCGAATATTTTTATCATTTCCATAACATTTCTTGTCACAATCCAACTCGTATAAGATTTACCATTAGTAATGCCTGCTTTGATATTTTTTTTAGAAAAATAATCAACTATATCCAAGCCTCCCCTTGTGAACGAAGCATTCAACGCCCCTAATCCGATAATTTTCGCTCCTTTTTTTACGGCTAATTCAGCGGCTTGGATAATCCTTTTTCTCGCTAAATTCCTATCTTCAGTCATTTGCCGTGGCGTTAACGGAACGCCAATAAGCCATCCCCTTATTGGTTTATTGTCTTTTGACTTTAATCCTTCAATTTTTGAAGCAGTAATCGGCCATAAATATTTCAAAATAAAATTTACGATTTTTTGCGGTAATAAATTAAAAAATGGGTACTTATTCGCCGCATCGTAACTTGAACGCGGATGAACCAAGAAAGCGAACCGTTCCTGTTTTCGCATTTGCGGTAACAACCGCACAATCAAGTCGCAAGAAGCCATCATAATTAAAAATGGAAATGTTTTTTTTAATTTCATATATTTTAACTCCTATCGTATAATTCTTTTATTTTTTTCATTACCAAGTTGGATCCTTTTGCCAAATCATCTTTATTATCGCAACGAAGCGATCGTGGCAAATAGAATGGTTTTCCTATTACAATGATTACATTGTTTCGCCCTAAAAATAAATTTTTAAAACTGGCGCCTAATGTCCCTTTTATACTAATTGGTAAAATAGGAGCGTTCGCTTTTAGGGCCAAATAAGATATTCCGCGCTTTCCTTCCCCAAATTCTTGTTTTTTTATCATTCCTCCCTCCGGGAAAATTACAACTACTCCCTTTTCCTTTAAAACTCTTAACGGCGCGCTTAAAACTTCTTCCAAATTTCCATCTTTACTTTTAGCGATCGGTATACCACCGGTTATTTTAAATAAAAAATGCAAAATCGGCAAATAATATATTTTATGCCAAATCAAGCTTCTTATCGGCAAAAGTTTAGTTTTAAAGGGAAGAGCCGCCACCAAAACAATGGCGTCAATATAATCTTTGTGGTTTGAAGTAATAATTATCGGACCATGAAGATTTTCGCAATTTTCTTGCCCCACTATTTTTAATCGCGTCCTTAATTTAACGAATTCCATTAAAGGAAAAAAAGCAATTCTTTGAAAAAAATAATAGATAAATGTCATAATAATTATATTATAACGCAAAAAAGACAAATAAAAAATAATCATTGGCAAATACCTCCTCCGCTTATTATTTGTTAAATTACTAATATTACAATTATACTATAATAAAAAAAACAGCTTGTCTACTCAACGAACTGTCTTTAATTAACCTCAAAAATGTCGGCACTGGCCTACTTTTTCTTCGCGAACGAAGATATCATCGGCGCTGGCGTTTTTCACTTCTCTGTTCGGAATGGGAAGAGGTGGTGCCACGCCGCTAGAAGCACCGACATTTTTAGGGTCAATTATTCAAAAATGAAACTTTAAAAAACTATATGGGATAGGTTATTCTATGATTTATTAGTACTGTTCGGCTTAACGCGTTACCGCGCTTACACCTACAGCCTATCAAGGTTGTAGTCTCCAACCAATCTACGATGCCTAATCTTGAGGTGGGCTTCGCGCTTATATGCTTTCAGCGCTTATCCCGTCCAAACATAGCTACCCGGCAATGCCCTTGGCAGGACAACCGGCACACCAGAGGTTTGTTCCTTCCGGTCCTCTCGTACTAGGAAGAACTCCTCTCAAGCATCAACGCCTACGGCAGATAGGGACGAACCTGTCTCACGACGGTTTGAACCCAGCTCACGTACCTTTTTAATTGGCGAACAGCCAAACCCTTGGGAGCTTCTTCACCCCCAGGATAAGATGAGCCGACATCGAGGTGCCGAACCACGCCGTCGCTATGGACGCTCGGGCGTGACCAGCCTGTTATCCCCGGAGTAGCTTTTATCTGATTATCTCTGGCCCTTCTAGTACGGACCATCGGTTCACTAAGTTCTGCTTTCGCAACTGCGCGGCATATCCGCCTTGCAGTAAAGCTGGCTTGTGGCTTTGCCCTATCACTCCGGTTTCCATCCGGAGCTAGCCAACCTTTGTAAACGCCTCCGTTACTTTTTAGGAGGCGAGCGCCCCACTCAAACTACCCACCAGACACTGTCTCAAGCGCTCAATCTAACCAAAGACAATGGATAATAAAAATATAATCCATGCCTTAAAATAATGGCTAGATTGAGCGCTCGGTTAGAATTATCAACAAATAAGGACGGTATCTCACTGTCGGCTCCCCCTGACCCGAAAGTCAAAGATCAAAGCCTCCCGTCTATTCTGAGCAAACCCGCTAATAATTCAATATCAAGCTATAGTAAAGCTTCCGGGGTCTTTCCGTCTAACCGCAGGTAGTCAGCATCTTCACTGACACTGCATTTTCACCGGGCACTTTGTTGAGACAGTCTCCCAGTCGTTACGCCATTCATGCACGTCGGAACTTACCCGACAAGGTATTTCGCTACCTTTGGACGATTATAGTTATCGCCGTCGTTCACTAGCGCTTCGGGCACTCAGCAAGCACATTTATAAATAAACACGCTCACCGGCACCGTTAACGTTCTAGCACTGGACAGACGTCACCCCCTATACATCCTCTTACGAGTTAGCAGAGAGTTGTGTTTTTGATAAACAGTCGCCAGGAGTCTTTAGCTGCGGCCCCGCTAAAAGCGGGGCAGGCCTTATTGCGAACTTACGGCCGTTGTATT
>JBBTRL010000029.1:0-4168 GCA_038065195.1 Patescibacteria group bacterium | reverse complement strand
GTTTAAATCCGGCATCTTTTTTTCGGCGATTTCCCGAACTTGCGCTTTCGTTACCTTGCCGACTTTGATTTTATTCGGCTCGGCTGATCCCTTTTCAATCTTCGCCGCTTTCTTTAAAAATTCCGGCACCGGCGGCGTTTTTAATTTAAAAATAAAAGTCCTATCTTCGTAGACGGTAATCTCCACAGGGATAATATCACCTGCTTTATCTTTAGTTGCGGCGTTAAATTTCTGAACAAAATCCTGAATATTCAACCCGTGTTGTCCTAAAGCGGGACCAACGGGAGGAGCCGGCGTTGCCGCCGCCGCGGGAATCTGAAGTTTTATAATTGTTTTAATTTTTTTTGCCATGGTTGGAGTAATCGCAAATATACGAATATATGCAAATATACAAATATATGCAACTATTATAAATTATTTTATATTCAAAATTCTTCTGTATTTTACACCATCACAGGTAAAATAGACAAGTATAGCAAGTTTAATATTGGTAGACTTTAAATATGATAACGCTTGTTTTATATGAACATAACCAAGCCTCGGTCTTACTTTTAATTCAATAATAATTTTATTATCAATTATAAAATCTAAACGATAATTTCCGATACTTTGGCTATTATAAGTTAATTTAACAACCTTTTCTTTTTGATAATCAATTTTTTCTTTTTTAAGCTCTCTTTCAATCGCTCTTTGATAATATTTTTCATTCATTCCAAAGCCCAATTCATTAAATACCTTAAATGCGATCCCGATGATTCTGCAACTTAATTCCGGATAAATTATTTTTTCTGCATTCATATCTATTCATCATTTAAGATTCGTATATTTGCGTAAATTTGTATATTCGCGATTACTCTATTAAATTTTCTTAACCTGTAAATAATCCAATTCCACAGGCGTTTCCCTGCCAAACATTGAAACCAATACCTTCACCCTTCCTCGCCCATCGTCTATGTTCCCGATTTTTCCTTCAAAATCCTTGAATGGTCCATCTGTAATTTTTACCACATCACTCATGATCAAGTCAATCTTATATTTTGGCTCATTAACTCCCATCCTTCGCTGAAGAGTTTTTATTTCTTCTTCTGATACCGGCACAGGCGTATTTCCAGCGCCAATAAAACCGGTTACGCGAGGAGTATTTCTTACCACATACCATGAATCATCAGTTACGGTCATATCAACAAGCACATACCCGGGATAAATTTTTTCTTCCACCACGAACCTGCGGCCATTTTTGATTTTAATTTTCTTTTCTTTCGGAACCAAAACATTGAAAATTTTATCTTTCATATCCAATGATTCAATTCTTTGACGCAAATTATGCGCGACAGCGTCTTCATACCCGGAATATGTATGAAGAACATACCAATTTCGTCCAAATTCACCGGTTTGTTTAGGCATACAAAGTAATCACGAATATACGAATTCGTATATTATTTAAAATTTGTATATTCGCGAATAGTCCTTATATAAATAAAAATACTTAACAACTTAGAAAATCCAAAATCAAGACCGCCCAAAAAGACAGCCACCCCCAAACTCATCCCGATAACCATTATAGTATATTTAATCAATTCCGGCTTGGAGGGCCAATTAACTTTTTTAAGCTCTACTTTCGTTTCTTTAAGAAAATTTATTATTGTTGTTGAAAATTTCATTATTTTATTTTAAAGTATAATATCTTCAAAAAACAGCCCCAAGGGCTACTTATATAAATATATTTTAATTATATTACAGTTCGCCGACAAGTCAATGAACTTACGATTTTTATCATTGAGTGTAAAAAAAATTACCGCAATATTGCATTACACATCCAAATTCGTCACTTTTTTAGCGTGAGTTTGGATAAATCTTTTACGCGGGGCGACTTCCGGTCCCATTAAAACATCAAATATTTTATTCGCCGCTTCATTGTCTTCAATCGTCACTTTCTTTAAAACCCTTGTCGCAGGATTTAAAGTCGTCTCCCATAATTGTTCCGCATTCATCTCGCCAAGGCCTTTATATCTCTGGATAACAATACCCTTAAGTTGCTCTTCTCCACCTCCCGTATTTTCTTCTCCTCCATTATTTTCTTCTGTTATAATTTCCGCTTCTTCAATAACTTCTTTATCATTAATTTTCTTCTCTTTTTGAGAGACTTTTCTTTCGCTTTTAATTTTTAAAAAATCACTGACAATCCTATCTTTTTCCTCATCACTAAACGCATACTGCGCCATTTTTCCGGATTGAATTCTGAATAATGGCGGATGAGCGATATAAAGATATCCCTTTTCAATGATTTGCGGAAAATAACGATAAAACAAAGTTAAAATCAATGTTTTTATATGCGCGCCATCAACATCGGCATCAGACATAATAATAATACGATGATATCTTATTTTTGCTATATCAAAACTATCTTGAATTCCGGCGCCGATTGCTATTATCAATGCCTTAATTTCTTTAGAATCAAGCATTCTATCCAACCTCGCTTTTTCAACATTAAGAATTTTTCCTTTAAGGGGCAGAATTGCCTGAATTTTTCTGTCCCGACCCTGTTTCGCCGAACCGCCGGCGGATTCGCCTTCCACGATAAAAAGTTCCGATTCCGCCGGATCGCGATTAGAACAATCCGCCAACTTTCCGGGAAGCGTCATTCCATCCAAAGCTCCCTTCCTAATAATCATATCCTTGGCAGCCCTTGCGGCCTTTCGAGCTTTTTGAGACAAAAGGCATTTTGAAAGTATGGCTCTTGCGTCGTTGGGATTCTTCTCTAAAAACTCCGTAAAAGCTTCGCCCATTACAACCTCCACAGCGCTTCTCGCTTCCACATTTCCCAGCTTTGCCTTTGTCTGTCCTTCAAATTGCGGTTCCCGCAATTTTATGGAAACAATCGTCGTTAAACCCTCGCGAATATCCTCTCCGCTGAAATTATCTTCTCCTTCTTTCAAAAATCCGTTTTTTCTGGCATAATCATTCAAATTTCTGGTAATAGCCGTCCTAAAACCGGTCAAATGCATACCGCCTTCAGTTGTATGAATATTATTGGCAAAACTTATTTCTCGTTCCTGCAAATCATCAACATATTGCAACGCCACTTCAACTATTATTCCGTCTTTTTCTTTTTCAACATAAAAAATATTATCATGACGTGGCTCTTCGTTTTTATTAAGATAACGAATGTAAGAAACAATACCACCGTCAAAATAAAAAATATGGCATTTGCGATTATCTTTGTCTCTTTCGTCCTTAATTGCAATTTTAACTTTTTTGGTCAGATAAGCCTGCTGTCTTAAATGATCAAGAATTTTTTGCCAAGAAAAATCCCTGTCTTTAAAAATTTCCGGATCAGGATCAAAAATAACAGTAGTGCCGGTATCGCGACATTGCTTTATTTTTTTAACTTTATAAAGCACCTTTCCTTGTTTATATTCCTGCCTGTAAAGCCAACCGTCGCGACGAACTTCTACCTGCAACCATTGCGAAAGAGCATTCACCACGGAAACGCCAACGCCGTGCAAACCGCCGGAAACTTTATAACTGTCTCCGCCGAATTTCCCGCCGGCATGCAAGGTAATCATAACGGTTTCCAAAGCCGATACCTTAGTTTGCTTGTGCCTTTCAACCGGTATACCGCGCCCATTGTCAATAACGCTTACTTTGCCTTCGGGAAGCAAAGTGACTTCAATAAAATCAGCAAAACCGGACATTGCTTCGTCAATGCTATTATCCACCACTTCCCAAATCAAATGATGTAAACCATCGGTTCCAGTTGAACCGATATACATTCCGGGTCTTTTGCGAACCGGCTCCAATCCCTCCAAAACATAAATATCTTTAGCAGTATATGAACCTTGTGGTTTTTCTTTTTTAGACATTAAATTTTACATTAAGTTTTGCGTTTAGATTAAGCATTGTTTTAAATTTGACATATTTTTTTGTTTTATATATACTATCAGTATCACCAACGGAAAAGATCACCCCTTGAGGTTTAGTCCTTATGGGGTCTTTTCTTTTTGTATGCGAGTAATTTCTCTAAATCATTCATATATCGCAAAAACGGACGGAACATTTTGAATTTCAATAAGGCTGAAAATTTTAATCTATTTGGAATTAAAATAGCGAAAAGTTTATCTTTTTCAAGCAAATACTGAGCCAAACAATAAAAATCTCCATCGCCGGT
>JBBTRL010000028.1:0-20076 GCA_038065195.1 Patescibacteria group bacterium | reverse complement strand
TATTGAGTCGGAAGCAGGTGTTTCGTTGGGTAGGATTGTAGTGGAAGCCGTAAGCAGAAATTTATCGGGCGCGGAATGGGCGGTCGGTATACCCGGTACTCTTGGCGGAGCGGTTCGCGGCAACGCGGGCGCTTTCGGCGGTTCAATGAGCGATGCGGTTCGAAATGTTTCCGCCGTGGATCTGAAAACCGGCGGCATTAAAAAATTTAATAATTCCGAATGCTTGTTTGCTTATCGCGAAAGCGTATTCAAAATAAGAAATAATTTTCTTATTTGGTCGGTGAAATTATCATTGAAAAAGGGGGATAAAAAAGCATTAAAAGAAAAAATCAGCGAAATAATGCAATATCGCCAATTGCGCCATCCATTGGATTATCCGAGTTTTGGTTCCGCTTTTAAGAATATTTACGATAAGAAAATAATAAAAAAAATCACGGAGAAATTTCCGAACACGAAAGAAGGTATGGAAAAATGGGGCGATAAAATACCCGCCGCCTATTTAATTGATCAATGCGGTTTGAAGGGTAAAGCAATTGGCGGTATAATGATTTCTCCGAAACAGCCGAATTTCCTGCTTAATATGAAAAATGGAAAAGCTAAAGACGCGCTGGCACTGATAGATATTATTAAGGAAAGCGTTATGGAGAAATTCGGAGTTATATTGGAAACCGAAGTTCAAATAATCGGATTTAATAATTAATTTATTGAAAATTCATTGAAACATCAAGTATAAAAATACAAAAAGTGTTTTTATGTTTTAATGAATTTGTATTTTTATGCATATAAACATTAAAACAACGAAATTCGATATTTCGGAAAATATTCGGGAGTATATTTTTAAGAAAATGGATAAAGTATCCAGATTGATAAAATCGTTTAAATTGCCGCAGGAAGCGGAAATAGAAATTGCGCGGACAACCGAGCATCATCAAAAAAAGGATGACCTATTTTTAGCGGAAGTAAATTTAAAAGTTGGCGGAATATTATTGCGCGCTTCGGCAAAAGAGTGGGATGTAAAAGTGGCGATTGACGCTATGCACAAAAATTTGGAAGCTGAAATCCGCAAGTTTAAAGACAAGAAAGTTGCCGGTTATAAAAAAGGCGCGCGCAAAGCGAAAGAAATTATGCGGGAGGCGGTATAATTTTAGAAAAACAAATGAATCAATTGCAAATAAAAACATGTCAGAATTGTCTCCCTGCGGGAGATCTCCCGTAGGGAGACAAAAAATAAATGAATAAATCACGGATAAAAATATGTCAAAACTGTAAGGAGGAATTCCGCATAGAACCGGAGGACTTTGTATTTTACGACAAAATCCAAGTTCCGCCGCCGACATTTTGTCCGGAGTGCCGGATGAGAAGGAGAATGATATGGAGAAGCGAAGTTGTCCTTTATAAAATCAAATGCCAGGCCCCGAATCATAACGAAGAAATTTTTTCGGTATATCCGGAAAACGGGCTGTTTAAAATTTATGACCACAAGTATTGGTTTTCAGACGAATGGGATCCGATGAGTTATGGTCGCGATTACGATTTTTCCCGGCCGTTTTTCTCTCAGATTTACGAGCTTCAAAAAGCGGTGCCTAGATACAATCAAAGCATTCGCAATTCTGTCAATTGCGATTATTGCGGCGCCATCAGTTATTCCAAGAATTGTTATTTGACAATCGGTATTTACAGTGAAGATTGTTTGTATTCCGCGACCGCGATTTCAAGCAAAAATTGCGTTGATTCGTGGTTTATCAATGCCTGCGAGAATTGTTATTCCTGCATTAATTGCGAAAAATGTTACAATGTTTTTTTTAGCCAGTATGCCACAAATTGCATGGACTCTTTTTTGTTGTATAATTGTTCAAATTGTTCCAATTGTTTCGGTTGCGTTAATTTAAGAAATAAACAATATTATATTTTTAATAAACAGTATTCCAAGGAGGAGTATTTCAAAATTGTCAGCGGATATGATTTTAGCAGTTTTAACGGTTTAGCGTCTTTAAAAAACAAATTTAACGATTTTAAGAATTTATATCCTCGCCGTTTTGCCATAATGATTAATTCTTTGAACAGTTCCGGTAACGGACTGCGCAATACCAAGAATTGCCATGAATGTTTTGATATTTTGGGAGCGGAAGATATAAAATTTACAATTTTGGCCGGACTCGGATTTAATGATAGTTACGATTGCGTTGATTCCGGCGGAAAAGCTTCGTTATTGTACGATTCCATAAGTGTCGGGCTTAACACCTTCAGGATATTTTTTTCCAATAACATCACTGAAAATTGCCATGATATTTATTATTCGGATACTTGCAGAAATTCATCATATCTTTTCGGCTGCATAGGTTTGAATAATAAGGAATACTGTATTTTTAACAAACAATATTCCGCGGAAGAATATAAAAATACGGTTTCTAAAATAATTCAGCACATGAACGCCATGCCGTATGTTGATAAAAAAGGAAGAATATACGGATACGGCGAATTTTTTCCGGAAGAATTTTGCCCGTTTGGTTATAATAAGACGATAGCCCATCAGTATTTCCGGCTGACAAAAAACGCGGCTCTTGAAATGGGTTATAATTGGGAAGAGCCAAAATATAATAAATACCCGATTACATTAAAAAACGAATTGTTGCCCGATAAAATCGGCGATGTGTCTGATGATATTTTAAACGAAGTTATAGAGTGCGCCCATAAAGGCGGTTGCAATGAGCCCTGCTCCATTGTTTTTAAAATTATACCGAGAGAATTGGAATTTTATAAAAAGCACGGATTGCCGATTCCGCGCCTTTGCCATATTTGCCGCTATTTTGAAAGGATAAGGCAATGCGATCCGGTTAAACTTTGGCGCCGTCAATGCCAGTGCGCGGGAACCCATTCCGACAATAAAGTTTATCAGAATACGATAAATCATAACCACCACGGAACGAATCACTGCCTCAATGAATTTGAGACGACTTACGCGCCGGAACGGGAGGAGATAGTTTATTGCGAGCGATGTTATCAAGAAGAAGTAGTTTAACCGAATAAAATATTTTATTGCCGCGATTATTATTTATTCCACAATATCAAGCGAAGTCTCCCGCAGGGAGACGAGAAGTGCTACCAGCAAGAATCGGTATAATAAAAAGAAATAGACTTAGAATTGCGAGATTATAAATAATTTGTTATACTATTATTATGCTAAAAAAGAAAATTACAATTGAATATTTGGCGGGGATGATGCAAGGTGAATTTAATAAGGTTGCTACCAAGGACGATATTGTAAGTCTTATGGGAATTGTTGCCACCAAAGATGATTTAAAGACAGTTAATGAAAGACTTGATAGGTTGGAAAAGAGTGTTAGAAATTTAACCGATACTATTGATAAATTCGCTAAAATTATTACCGATTATCATCAAGAGCAACTTTTTATGGGAGAAAAGTTAAAGCGTCACGAAGAATGGATTAAAATTATCGCCGGTAAAGTGGGTGTAGAATTGAAGGTTTGATAATTTTATGGATAATGAAATAAAAATTTGTCAGAATTGTAGGAGCCAGTTCATTATTGAATTGGCTGATTTTAAATTTTACGATAAAATCAAGGTTCCGCCGCCGACATTTTGTCCGGAGTGCAGATTGCAAAGAAGAATGGCGGTTTTAAACGAAAGAATTTTATATAAGCGGAAATGCGATTTATGCGGAGATAAAATTTTTGCATTATATCACTCTGATGTTTCATTTCCGGTTTATTGCCAAAAATGTTGGTATAGCGATAACTGGGATCCTATGGATTACGGCAGGGATTACGATTTTAATAGGCCATTTTTTGAGCAATATAAAGAATTAATGAATGTTGTGCCGAGATTTGCTGTTGTAAATATCAATAGCGTTAATTGCGATTATTGCGCTAAAGTATGGAATTCCAAGAATTGTTATCTTACCATAGGATTTGAAACAGAGGATTGTTTATACGGTAATTATACCCGTTTGGCAAAAAACTGCGTTGATTATTTTATGCTTGTAAAATGTGATTCGTGTTACGAATCAATAAGTTGCACGAGTTGCAGTAAAGTGTATTTTTCGCAGTGCGCTATTGAATGCCGTGATTCATATTTTTTATATGATTGCCGGAATTGCAGTAATTGTTTTGGTTGTGTCAATTTAAGAAATAAACAATATTATATTTTTAATAAATTGTATTCAAAAGAGGAGTATGAAAAAATAATGCGTTATGAATACGATTTTAGCGGTTTTGAAAATTTAAGTTTAGCGCGGGAGAAATTCAGTAAATTTAAAAATAAAATTCCTCGCCGTTATGCCATATTATCAAAGACGATAGATACTACCGGTAATAACATTATCGGCGCCAGGAATTGCCGTAATTGTTTTGATTCTGACACCTTGAATTATACCACCGAAAACGCGCGTTATATTTTTATGGCTACCGGTGTAAGCGACAGCTATGATATGTCGGAAACCGGAGAAGGGGCGCAGTTGTGTTATGAAAGCGCAATTTCTTTCGGTTACAGTATATTATTTACCGTTAATTCCGCCGGCGAAAGTTATAATATTACATATTCGGATTTGTCTCGTCCGGCTCATCATATTTTCGGTTGCATTGGTTTGCGCAATAAACAGTACTGTATATTAAACAAGCAATACACCAAAGAACAATACGAAGAACTGGTTCCCAAGATAATCAAGCATATGAACGAGATGCCGTACGCAGATAAAAAAGGAAGAGTATATAAATACGGCGAATTTTTTCCAATAGAATTATCGCCTTTTGCCTATAACGAAACCATTGCCGATGAATACTTTCCGTTAGATAAAAAAGAAATTGATAATCGCGGTTATAGATATACGGATGTTAAGAAATACAAAGGCAACCATATACCAACAATTCAATCAAAAGATATTCCGGATAATATTAAAGATATAAAAGACGATATTCTAAATGAAATAATCGGATGTTTTAACGGCAATACTTGTAAGGGGATTGGAGTTTTTAAAATAATAGAGCGAGAACTGGAATTTTACAGGAAAAATAATTTACCGTTACCGCGCGTATGCCCGGATTGCCGTCATTACCAGCGAGTCAAACAGCGCAACCCGTTAAAACTTTGGCGCCGTCAATGTCAGTGCGGGGGAGATAAATCGAATAATGGAGTTTATCAAAATACCATAGAGCATAACCATCACGGCAACAACCATTGTCTTAGCGAGTTTGAGACGACATACGCGCCGGAGAGAAAGGAGATTGTATATTGCGAGCGATGTTATCAGAAAGAAGTAGTTTAACCGAATAAAATATTTTATTGCCGCGATTATTATTTATTCCACAATATCAAGATAAGTCTCCCGTAGGGAGACGAGAAGTGCTATCAGCAGGAAGTTGTTTAAGTTTTTATTTTTATGAGTATTTTTTCTAAAATTTTCGGCGATGCCAATGAGCGGACTGTAAAAAATATGCAGCCGTTTGTTGATGAAATAAATAAACTGGAACCGGAGTTTCGGAAGTTTTCCGATATCCAATTGTGGGGAAAAACCAATGAATTGAAAAAGCGGATAATTGAAGGCGAAGAGTTGGATGTTATTTTACCGGAAGCGTTTGCTTGTGTTCGGGAAGCGGCGCAAAGAACGATTGGCCAACGGCATTTTGATGTTCAGCTTTTGGGAGGCGTTGTTTTGCATCAGGGAAAAATCGCCGAAATGAAAACCGGCGAAGGCAAGACATTGGCCGCGACACTTGCGGTTTATTTGAACGCGCTTTCCGGCAAGGGTGTTCATATCGTGACAGTTAACGATTATCTTGCCAAAAGGGATACTAATTGGATGGGCGCGATTTATAATTTTCTCGGACTTTCCGTCGCTTGCATTCAGCACGACGCTTCTTATGTTTATGATCCGAAAAATGCTCCGGATGAGAATGAGGTGACGGTAGAAATGGCCAATTTACGACCGGTAAACAGGCGCGAAGCATACGCGGCGGACATAACTTATGGCACTAATAACGAGTTCGGTTTTGATTACTTGCGCGATAATATGGTTTACGATCTTTCGCAAATGGTCCAACGCGGACATCATTACGCCATAGTTGACGAAGTGGATTCCATTTTAATTGATGAAGCGAGAACGCCACTTATAATTTCGGCTCCCGACGAAGAATCAACGAAAAAATATCAGGAATTCGCGGCTATAGTGCCACAATTGAAAGAGAATAGCGACTATAATATTGATGAAAAAATGCGCGCCGTATCTTTAACCGAAGAAGGAATAAATAAAATTGAAAAAATATTGGGGGTGGGAAATATTTACGAAGAGAGGGGCATAAGAGAGGTGCATCATTTGGAGCAGGCGCTTCGCGCGCAGGTTCTTTTCAAGCGCGATGTTGATTATATTGTAAAAGACGGTGAGGTTTTGATCGTAGATCAGTTCACCGGTCGCCTTATGCCCGGACGGAGATATTCCGAGGGGCTTCATCAGGCGATTGAAGCCAAGGAAAATGTGGAAGTGCAAAAAGAATCGCGTACCCTTGCCACAACCACTTTTCAGAATTATTTCCGAATGTATGAAAAACTTGCCGGTATGACCGGAACCGCCGCGACCAATGCCGAAGAATTTGACAAGGTTTATAAATTGGATGTTGTTATTATTCCGACAAACAAGATAATGATAAGAAAAGATATGCCCGACAGTATATATCGGACCGAAAAAGGTAAGTTTCAGGCGGTGGTGCGTGAAATTAAAGAACGACATCAACAAGGTCAGCCAACGCTTATTGGCACCATAGCCATTGAAAAATCGGAATTATTGTCTCAGCTTTTGAAGCGCGAAGGAATAAAGCATGAAGTTTTAAATGCCAAACATCACGAGCAGGAAGCGCAAATTATCGTTAATGCCGGACGAAAAGGCGCGGTAACCATAGCGACTAATATGGCAGGGCGCGGTACGGATATAAAGTTAGGAGAAGGAGTTGTGGAATTGGGCGGGCTTCATATTATCGGCACCGAGCGACACGAAGCGAGACGAATAGATAATCAATTGCGCGGCAGAGCCGGTCGTCAAGGCGATCCCGGATCGTCGCAATTTTTCGTTTCTATGGAAGATGATGTGATGCGGATTTTTGGCGCCGATAAGATTAAGCGGATGATGGAATTTTTAAAAATTCCCGAGGATATGCCGTTAGAAAATCGGATGGTTTCACGCGCCATTGAATCGGCGCAAGGGAAAATTGAAGGATTTCATTTTGACGCTCGCAAACACATTTTGGATTACGATGATGTGATGAATAAGCACAGGGATATTATTTACAGTTCAAGGAAAGAAATGCTTTCCTTAAGCGAAATTTCTAATTCTCAATTTTTAATTTCTAATAAAATCCAAAATATGATTTGCGATGAAATAGAAAAAATCGTTGAATTTCACGCGCAAGGCGAAAATCCGGAAAAATGGAACATTGAAGAAATTACGGAAGTTTTAAAAACGATTATGCCGACATCGCCTGATTTGCATGAAAATATTATGAAAATAAAAGATAGGCAAAAAATTATTGATTATTTAACTGATTCAGCAAATAAAGTTTATGAATTAAGGAAAAAAGACATTGGCGAAGAAAGTATGCGCCAACTTGAAAAATTCGTTTTTCTTCGGACAATCGATATGTTTTGGATGGAACATTTGGATGAAATGGATCATATTAGGGATGCCGTGCGGCTTCGCGCTTACGGTCAAAGAGATCCGCTTGTGGAATATAAAAATGAAGCGCATATGGCTTTTAAAAACCTGCTTGCCGCGATACAAACTAATATTGCAAATACTATATTTAAAGTTACGATTGCCAAGCAATCGCCGACATCTATGCAAACAGTTACCAATGAACAAAATATAAAATCCGTTTCCGAGCGTCCGCCGACTTCCGGAAACGGCAATTCTGCCGCTTCCGGGAGTCGGCAAAATAAAGTCAGTCGTAATGACCCTTGCCCATGTGGTAGCGGTAAGAAATATAAGAAGTGCCACGGGGCGTAATAATAAAATAAAAATATGCCCAGTAATACAACTTCCAGTGCGTTTTTCTGCGTTTTTATGTATTGGGAGTTAAAAAGATGAATAATAAGATTATTGATTTTATTAAAATAATTTAGGGCAAAAACAGAAAAACGCAAAAGTAAAGAAGGTCTTTTTAAATTTAATATTAATTAATTTCCAAAATGCCGTAACATTTCAATAAAAAACGGCATTTGAAAACTGGAAGTTGATATACTGGGTATGAAATTATCAATCGGAATTGTCGGTTTGCCCAATGTCGGGAAATCAACACTTTTTAAATTGCTGACAAAAAAGCAGGTCAGTATAGAGAATTATCCTTTTTGCACTATTGATCCGAATGTTGGCGTGGTGCAAGTGCCCGATGAACGACTGGAAAAGTTGGCGCGGTTTTCATTTTCAAAAAAAATAGTGCCGGCGGTTGTTGAATTTGTGGATATAGCGGGATTAGTAAAGGGCGCGTCCAAGGGCGAAGGTTTAGGCAATCAGTTTTTGGCGCGTATAAGGGAAGTTGATGTTATTGCCGAGGTGGTTAGGGTTTTTGAAAATGAAAAAATTATCCATGTCCATAAAGAAATAAATCCGCAAAGCGACATCGGAATTATTGAAACGGAATTGATATTGGCGGATTTAGAAACGGTTAATAAACGATTAATAAAACTGGAAAAAGAAAAAAAAGCAGGTTATGACAAAAAAATGGAAAAGCAATCAGCGGTTGTTGAAAAATTACGACAAAATCTTGAAAAAGGCATTATGACGAGAAATTGCGAATTAACCGACGAAGAACGCGAGATTGTAAAAGAGCTTTGTTTACTGACTTTTAAGCCGGTTTTATATGTTTTTAATTCTTCGGCTAAAAATATTGATATTCCGGAAGAATTGAAGAAGAAAAATTATGTCATTCTTGATTTTAAAGCCGAGGAGGATTTGGCGGAAATGAGCGATAATGAGAAAAAAGAATTAGAACCAAGCCGATTGAATAATTTAATAATTGAAGCCTATAAATTACTTGGATTGATAAATTTTTTAACAACCGGCGATGACGAAACTCGTTCGTGGACTATAAAAAAAGGAGCCAACGCTCCCGAAGCCGGTTCCGCCATTCATACGGATTTTCAGGAAAAATTCATTAAGGCGGATGTGATTGATTGGCAAATTTTGTTAAATGTCGGATCGTACGCCAACGCGAGGGAAAATGGTTTGGTTCGTACGGAAGGGAAGAATTATATCGTTAAAGACGGAGATGTGATAATTTTTAAAATCGCTCCGTAGGTTGGTTTTTTTAATGTTTAGATAGTCTTTTAAATGAAAATTATTAAAGAAAAATCTTTTGGAGTCATACCGTTTCGTAAAATAAACGGCGATGTTGAATTTTTCTTAATAAATCATATTGCCGGATACTGGGGTTTTCCCAAGGGGCATTCCGAGAGCGGAGAATCGGAAATTGAAACAGCGCGCCGGGAATTGAAAGAAGAGACGGGAATTACCAATGTCAATTTAAGTAAAAATATCAGTTTTATAGATAATTATTGTTTTGAAAATGGGAATAATACGATCAATAAAACCGTTGAATATTTTTTAGGATTTACCGAAAATGAAAACAGTATAATAATTGATAACAATGAAGTGCTGGATTATTCGTGGGTTATTTATGAAGAAGCATTAAAATTAATTAATTTTGACGGATTAAAGAGTATTTTAAATCAAGCGCATGATCGGATTTTTAAAAATAAAATTAGAATTATATTGGGATCCGCGTCGGTTGGAAGAAGGAAAATTTTGAAAAATATGGGCTATGATTTTGAAATTATGCCGGCTGACATTGACGAAAAAGCGATTCGTTCGGACGATCCCAAGGAACTGACTTTAATGTTGGCGCGCGCCAAAGCGGACGCGCTTTTGTCAAAAATAAAAGAGCCGGCGTTGCTGATAACTTCGGATCAGGTTGGAGTGTGTAATGAGCGTATAATAGAAAAACCGAAAGACGCTGGCGAAGCCCGCGAATATTTGCGCGCGTACGCCAAATATCCAGCCAAAACCGTAACAGCGGTAGTGGTTACGAATACAGAAACCAACAGGCGTGTCGAAGGAATTGATGTCGCGGAAGTGGAATTTTTTCTAATTCCCGAAGAAGCGATAGAAGCCGCGATAAAAAAGGGGGATATTTTTACGCAATCCGGCGGTTTTTCCATTGACGACCCGATTTTAGGAAAATATGTTAAAGAAGTGTGCGGCGAGCGGGAAAGCGTGATTGGTTTGCCGAAAAAACTAACAAGAAAGTTGCTTAACAAAATGATTAAAAAGTGGTAGTATAAAATTAATAGATAATTTAATCAACTATCAAGATACTATAATGTCAACAAAAAAGACATTTAGCAATCGGAGGTTGGCGTACCGAGTATGGAAAATAATAATTTAAAGGGTTTTTGTGAAAAATGGCGCTGTTGCCATATCAGCGGCAAGGGAATTTTTTATTCTTTTTTAACTTTACTTATTGTCGCGTTAACGGTTTATATTTCAATACAGTCAATTAATATTTTAGATAGTGGAGACAATAATAACGAAAATACCATTACCATTTCCGCGGAAGGAAAAGTTGATGCCGTGCCGGATGTTGCTCGAGTCAATTTTTCCGTAATGGCGCAAGGAAAAACGCCAAAAGAAGTTCAACAGCAAGTTTCTGAAAAAATGAATAAAATTATTGATTTTATAAAAAATCAAGAGGTGGACGCTAAGGACATAAAAACATTAAATATAAGTGTTAATCCGCAATATTATTATTCTTATGATTACCCAAGAATTCCTTGTCCGTTGATGAGCGAGGTTTATCCGCCTTCTTCTTTTCCTATTTCTTGTCCTCCGAAATCGCCAGTAATTATCGGTTACGAAGCCAATCAAACCCTTGATGTTAAAATAAGAAAATTAAACGATGTGGGCGATATAATCGACGGCGCGGTGGAAAATGGCGCTACCCAAGTAGGTGGTATTAATTTTTCAATTGACGATCCGGATGAATTAAAGGCGCAGGCGAGAGAATTGGCATTCAAAAAAGCCCGCGAAAAAGCCGATTCTTTGGCAAAAATCGCTGGTATGAAAATAAAAAAGGTGGTGACTTTTTCCGAAAGCGACGGATATTTTCCTCTTTATTACGGAATCATGGACGCGAAGGGAATGGGCGGAGGAATGGAAACGGGGACGGAAACTTCCGTTGAGCCGGGATCGCAGGAAGTGACGGTGACTATGAATGTGACATTTGAAATTAAGTAAATTTTTAATTTTTATGGCAAAAGTTTTGTTTGTTTTGGCAAAAAACGGGTTTAAGGATATAGAATTTTCAAACCCGTCAAGTATTTTAAAAAAGGCGGGGCATGAAATTTTTGTCGCGAGCAACGCGGAAATAGATGAAATGGCGCGTGGCGCGGAAGGAATGGAAATAAAAATTGATTATTCGTTGGCGAAAGTGAAACCGGAAAATTTTGACATAATTGTTTTTATCGGCGGTTCGGGAGCTTTGGAAAATTTGGATAATGAAGAAAGTTATAGAATTATTCGCGCAACAGTCGGACTCAATAAGCCATTGGGCGCTATTTGTATTGCTCCGGTGATTTTGGCGAAAGCCGGCGTTCTAAAAAATAAAAAGGCGACTGTCTGGTCGTCGCCGACGGACAAAAATCCAATTGAAATTTTGAGAAGCAACGGCGCCGATTATCAAAATCAAACGGTCGTTGTTGACGGCAATATCATAACCGCAAACGGGCCGCAAGCGAGCGAAGAATTCGGGAAGACGCTTTTGGAATTTTTGTAAAAATGAAAATTATTATTTCTATAAACAAAATCAAGCTTTAATCATTTTTGGGGGTTGATTTTTTTATAATTCCGTGATACAATATGGTGTCCTTTGAAAATTAAATTATTCTGAAATTATTTTTCGGAAAGGAGGCGGCGATGGCAAGAGAAAAATGGGGTTCTCAAATCGGCTTTTGGCTCGCCGCTATAGGATCGGCGGTTGGCCTGGGAAGCATTTGGCGCTTTCCCTACGCGATAGGAGACGGCGGCGGTTTATTTTCATTGATTTATCTGGGAGCCGTTTTTTTTATTCTTATATTTTATTTGATGTGATAATATATAGATATGGATTATTATTCTATATCGGTAAAACAAACAACGGAAGAATTAAAAACCAACATAAAAATTGGTTTGTCTGGCGTTGAAGCGGATAAAAGATTTAAAAAATACGGACCGAATATTATTTCGGACGGCAAAAAATTAACAAAAATTGTTTTATTTCTTCACCAGTTTAAAAGTCCGCTGGTTTATGTTTTGGTGATTGCCGCCGCGATCTCTTTTGTTTTGGGAGAAATGATTGACGGATGGATAATTGTCGGAGTTGTGGCCATCTCCGTTTTTTTCGGATATTTGCAGGAAAGCAAAGCGGAAAGATCATTACAGGCGCTCAAACAAGTTATAAAAAAAACAGCGCGAGTTTTGCGTGATGGCAAGGAGCGGGAAATAGACGCCACTTTTTTGGTTCCAGGCGATATTCTTTTATTTGAGGAAGGCGAAAGGGTGCCGGCTGACGCAAGAATTTTTTCTGTTATTAATTTGGAAGCGGATGAATCGTCTTTGACTGGAGAATCGTTTCCGCAAGAAAAAAATAAAATAACAATGGAGGCGGGCGTTTCCGTGCCAGATCGAAAAAATATGGTTTTTATGGGTACTGTTATCGCGCGAGGACGAGGCGAGGGAATCGTGACTGCTACGGGCATTGTTACGGAAATAGGAAAAATTGCCGAATCATTGCGTTATATTAAAGAGGATGTAACACCGCTTCAAAAACGACTCGCGGTATTTTCCAAGTGGCTTTTGCTTATTGTAGTTTTCGTTTCAGTTATTATATTTTTGGGAGGCATATTGCGGGGACTTGATTTTATTGAAATACTTTTAACTAGCATTGCCGTGGCGGTAGCGTCTATTCCGCAAGGTTTAATTCCGGCCGTATCGGTTATTTTAGCGATTGGAATGACGCGGCTTTTGGATAAAAAAGCTCTTGTTAGAAGAATGTTAGCTGCGGAAATATTGGGAAGCACAACTGTAATATGTTCCGATAAAACCGGCACTATTACAGAGGGAAAGATGAGTGTTACTGATATTTTTACAGCCGGAGATGGAAAGGCGTATTCGTTGGCTATGAAAATAGCGATTATTGCCAATGCATCAAGAATTGCCAATCCGCGGGAAAATTTTCGGGAATGGGAAATCGTCGGCGAGCCAACAGAGAAGGCTATATTGGAGAACGCCGTTAACGCGGGTTTTTCCCGTTTTTATTTTATGCGGCTTTCTCATTTTTTAGATGAAATTCCTTTTGAATCGCAAATTCGTTACCGCGCTGTTTTGATCAAGGGTGATAAGGAAATAATTGATGATGGAAATAAAAATTTAATTTTCGTAGCCGGCGCGCCGGAAAAAATATTGGAACTTTCGCATTATTTATATAAAGAAGGGGGGGAGATAAAATTATACGCTTCGCATTTTGCTGATTTTAAAAACGAATATACGAAGATGACACACAGAGGTCTTCGTGTTTTAGCGGTTGCTTACAGAAAGGTTGACAATAATATAATGTTTTTTAAGGATTTGGAAAATCCGGTAAGCGAGTTGGTGTTTGTCGGTTTTTTGGCATTGAAAGATCCCATTCGCGACAGTGTAAATCAAGCATTGGCGATGACGAAAAAAGCTGGCATTAAAGTTGTTATTATAACGGGTGATCATCGAAATACCGCGGTTGCGATCGCAAAAGAAATCGGTTTGAATGTTGGTTCGGAAAATGTTTTAGAGGGTAAAGATCTCGAAAGAATGAATGATGAGGAGTTAAAAGGAATTGTTAAGAAAATTACGGTTTACGCCAGAATTTTGCCCCATGATAAATTACGCATCGTGGAAGCGTTAAAATCCCAAGGGGAAGTTGTCGCAATGACCGGTGATGGCATAAATGACGCCTTGGCTATTAAAAAAGCAGATATTGGTATCGTTGTCGGAACCGCCACTGATGTTGCGAAAGAGGCCTCGGATATGGTTTTGCTTGATAATAATTTCAAAACGATAGTTGAAGCGGTGCGGCAGGGAAGAATTATATTTGATAATGTAAAAAAAGTTATCACTTATGTTTTGATTGATAGTTTTACGGAAGTTATACTTATTGGCGGAAGTTTGCTTCTTGGTTTTCCCTTGCCCTTGATTCCGTCCCAGATTTTTTGGACAAAGTTGGTTGAGGATGGTTTTCCGACTTTTGCTTTAGCTTTTGAATCGGAAGAAAATGATGTTATGGAAAGAAAACCGAATAGTCCAAGAGATCCCTTAATAGATTCGGGAATGAAATCTATAATATTTATCGTTGGTATTATTACAAGTTTGTCGCTTTTCGGAATTTTTTATTATTTTTTGAGCATTGGTTTTGAGATACGGCACATCAGAACGATAATTTTTACAGCGCTGGGAATGGATTCTTTGCTTTACATTTTTTCCATTAAGAATTTAAAAGTGTCAATTATATCAACCGGCGTATTGTCAAATAAATATCTTTTGGGTTCGGTGCTTTTTGGATTTTTTATGTTGGTTGCCGCCGTATATTTTCCGCCTTTTCAGGTTATTTTGCAGACTGTTAGCTTGTCTTTAAGCGACTGGATTATTATATTGGGGCTTGGATTTATTGAAATAGTAGCTATTGAAACGACAAAATTGTTTTTTGCGCGGCGCAAACTAATTATTTCGTAATATAATGCTTTTTATTTATTTTGTAATTTTTATATTAAGTTTTTTTATTCTAGCGAAAAGCGGAGGAGTTTTGGTGAAGTTAACATCTAAAATTTCCGCTTTTTTTGAAATCAGCGAATTTCTTTTTTCCTTTATTGTTATTGGTTTCGCGACATCGTTGCCGGAAATTTTTATAAGCATTTCAGCCGCAATTTCAGGCAATTCCGTTTTGGCTTTTGGAAACACCATCGGTTCTAATATTATTTATCCCACTCTTTTAGTTGGTCTTGTGGTTTTAGTGGCGAGCAAAATCACTGTTATTAGCTATAAAGAAGTTTTAAATAAAAATACTTTTTATGTTTTTGGCATTTCTCTTTTGCCATTGTTTTTTATGTTGGATTTGAACTTATCGCGAGTGGAAGGAATTTTTCTTTTGGCGGTTTTCTTTTTTTACTTATTATATTTAATAAAAAAACGCGAATTATTTCCGCGGAGAATTTATACAAACAAAGAGGCGAAAATTCTTTTTTCCGTTAATGAATTTATAAAAAACTTATTCTATTTAATTTTATCTTTTATGTTTCTTTATATAGGTTCCGAAGGCGTAGTTAGAAGCACATTGGGAATCGTTTCCGAACTTAAAGTTTCGTTAATTTTTATTAGCATTTTTATCGTGGCGCTTGGCGCGGCTTTACCAGAGATAGTTTTTAGTGTTCAAGCCGCTTTGCGCGGGAAGAAAGAAGTTATAATGGGCAATATGATGGGGAGTTTAGCGGTGAATTCGTCTTTGGCGTTAGGCGTCGCCGCTATAATCAATCCCATAAATATACAACAAAATATTCGTTTTTTTTATATCAGCGCCGCAGCCGCTTTTTGCGCTTTGTTGTTTTTTGTTATTTTTGTGAGAAGCGGCAATATTTTAAGTCGCAGAGAGGGTATTGCTATGGTATTATTTTATATTTTATTTGCCGCGGCAGCTTATTTTTTTAAATGAAAAAATTAACCCCTATTTTTAAAAGCATTAGTTAGCGTTATTTCATCGGCGTATTCAATTTCTCCGCCGAACGGCAGACCGCGTCCGAGGTGGCTTATTTTCTTACTTGAATTTTTTAACTCTTTTTCAATATACATAGTTGTCGCGTCGCCTTTTGTTGTGGAATTTAAAGCGATAATAATTTCTTCCAAATTTTTGTTATTTTTAATTATTTCCATCAATTTTTTAATTTTGGCATTCGGTTGATCGTTGGCAATGTCAATTTTTCCAATAACAAAATAAAGCCCATTGTAGGTATGAGCGTTTTCAATATTTTGAATATCAGAATCTTTTTCCACAATGCATAATTTTTCTTTGTTTCTTTGTTGGTCGCGACAAATATGGCATAACGCGACGGAATTGTCCGTGATGATTGAGCACAAAGGGCAGGTATGGAATTGTTTTGAGATCTCTTTTATTTTATCGGCCAGTTCATTAAGTTCAGTTTGAGATTTATTGAATAAATAAAAAACAAACCTCGCAGCTTGCCGGGGACCGATGCCCGGAAATTGGCTGAAAATTCCTATAAGTTTTTGGATTGAATCGGGGATCATTATGAGTGGTATTTTTCAAGATTTTTAAATGAAACTTGATTTTCGTTAAAATATAAATCTACTTTTCCGCACGGACCGTTGCGATGCTTGGCTATTATTATTTCGGCGATGTTTTTCTTTTCCGATTCGCGTCTGACGCGATCTTCGCGATATATAAAAAGAACTATATCGGCATCTTGCTCTATTGATCCCGATTCGCGTAAATCCGACAAGCGCGGTATTTGACCTTCTCGCGATTCCGTTGCGCGGTTTAATTGCGAAAGAGCCAAAATCGGTATATTTAATTCTCTGGCAAGTCCCTTGAGCGATCTTGATATTTCCGAAACGATTTCCACGCGATTGTCCGACCTTCCCGTTCCCTGCATAAGCTGTAAGTAATCAATGATAATTAAATCAAGTCCATGTTCCAATTGAAGTTTTCTGGCCATAGTTCTCATTTGAGTAATAGTACTTGATGCCGCATCGTCAATGAATATCGGCGCTTCTGACAAAACTCCCATTGCTTCTTGTATGCGGAAAAAATCGTTATCCTCTCCTTCGGAAGATAATTTTCCGGTGCGTAATCTATATAGATCAATATTGGCTTGAGCGGCGATTAAACGGTCAACTATTTGATCGTTGGACATTTCTAAACTGAATACGCCGACTGAAGCTTTTTCTTTTATAGCGGCGTTTGCCGCGATATTAAGGGCTAAACTTGTTTTTCCTAAACTTGGACGGGCGGCCAAAATGATTAAATCCGCTCGTTGCAACCCGCCGAGGTAGTTATCTAAATCAGCGAAACCCGTGGATAGTCCGCGAAGAGCTCCCCCGTCTTTATGTAAACGATCAATACGGCCAAAGGCCTCCTCTAAAGCCGTTTTCATCGGTAAAAATAATTGTCGTGTTGTTTTTTGCGCTATATTGAAAATTCTTTTTTCTGCTTCGTTTAGAATGGTTTCCAAATCGTTTCTTTCGTCATAACTCATACTGGATATTTCAGAGGAAGCGCTTATGAGATTTCTTAAAATATTTTTTTTTCTAACTATATCGGCATAGTGCGTTATATGACTTGCGGTTGGCACGCTGTTTACTATTGTTGTTAAATAAGTTATTCCACCGATCATTTCAAGTTGTTTTTTTTCTTCTAAACGGTTTGATAAACTCAACATATCTATCGGTTCGCGCGCTTCATAGAGTTCCAACATTGCTTCATATATGATCTTATGCGCGCCTCTGTAGAAATCATCCGATCTTAAAGTGTCGGCTATTTTTAGAACAGCGTCTTTGTCCAACATCAGTGAACCGAGCACCGATTGTTCGGCTTCAATGTTCTGGGGAGGAAGTTTTATTGATTCGGATAGTTGCAAATCATTACTCATATTTATTGTTTTTATATTTTTTTAATTTCCCTTAATACTATCAAATTTTTTGCAAATAAACAAATATTGACTTTTGATAATTTTATTGTCGGGACATTATATAAAATATAATTATAAAAAGCCATCTGCCTACGGCAGATGGCTTTTGTTTTTTATTGGAAGTATTTTTGCGTTTCCGGTAATTTTAATATTTCTTCAAATGATAGGTTTGTGTCGCATTTTATATCCGGCTGAATGCCCTTTCCGTCAATTTTGATATATTGTTTAATCTTTGGATCCCAAATTTGATATTCCGCTATAGTAAAGTATATAACAGCAATGGCGTCATTATCGGGTAGTTTAAACGGTCTTTGCACTGTTCCTTTACCGAAGGTTGTTTCACCGAAAATTTTAGCGAGATCGTGTTTTTGTAAAATACCGCTTAAAATTTCAGACGCTGAAGCTGACTCCTTGTTCACTAAAACGATAATTTTTCCGCGAAATAGCGGATTGTAATATGATTTTGTCGTAATTTTCCGATTATTGGTAATTTGTTGTATCAACTTTTCATTTACTTCAACGAAGTAATTGGCGATATCTAACACTTGATCTAATAATCCTCCGGGATTATCGCGAAGATCAATTACAATATTTTTTATTTTCTTGTCCGAAAAATTGCGAAGAATTTCTTGTACCGTTTGAGCAATATTATAGTTGTTAAAGTCCATTATTTTTATATATCCGATATTATTAATTATTTTTGTTTCAGTAGTTGCTTTACTTGTATTGATTTTTTCGCCTTTTATTTTCACTAAAAATTCCATATCGCCGCGTCGAATTAATAATTCAACATTGCCTTGGTTTTGCGCGGCATTTTTTATATTAGATACATTTTGAAAAACATTGAATTCTTTCGTATTTTTGCCGTTAATTTTTAAAATAATATCATCTTCTTTGAGTAGTTCTGTTTTTTCGGCCGGACTTTCCGGAATAATCATTTTAATTTCGGCGTAATTTCTCTCCCGAATAAATTTTTCTTCTCGTATATTGCAATTATCAATTTTTGTTTTAGTGGTAAGTTCGCTACCTATTGGAATTTTTTCCATATTTATGGTTTCCAGAATTTTACCGTTTGGAGCGGTTAGTCGCATTCCTATCAAAGTGTTTTCATATTTTTTTAAAATGCTTTCGTTTTTTGCGATAGGCAATATTTCATTGCTTTTTGGCGTCCATTTTTCAATTTGACTGATTGCGACGCCGATGCCAAAATAAGATTCGGTTTGCTGGTTTGAAAAAATTTTCCATTCTTCCGGAGTCAGCGCTATGCCGTATTTATCTTCAGCTGCCATATTTTTTAGCGCCGTTGTCAGTAATGTTTTAGCAAGTTCTTCGGTAGTGATGTCGGAATTATTTATTTTATGATGTTTAAGTGTCATATATTCAAGAGCTTTGACTATGGCATCCAGGTAGGGCTGAAGTTGAGGCGTTTTTTGTTGATTGTAATGATTTTCATTATTTTCGTATTCTTGTTTTTGAAAATCTGAGAATGGAAGATTTTGCGCGTTGACCGCGAAAGATAAACTTAGGGATATGGTTATCATTGCAACAAGTATCTTTGTCGTTTTGCCGATTTTTTCAAGCATATTTTCTCCCCTTTGAATAAAAATGTTAATTTTCAAAAAACATCCAGTTGCTTTATGATAATCTTTTTTTTCATACGGTCAATTGCTTTTTAGTTCAATTTATGATATATTAAATAAACGGTTTTTTACAGAGTTTTTTGAAAAAAAGGAGGTTGTATATGGAAAATGGAAAAAAATATTATAAGTTTATTGTTTTGGGAGCCGGAGGCAGGGATTTTTTTAATTTTTTACGCTTTTACAAGCACCTTTCCTTTTATAAAGTCGTGGCGTTTGTTGTGACGCAGATTCCAGGCATTGATAATAGGATTTTTCCAGAGAGACTCGCGGGGCAGTATTATCCGGAAGGCATTCCTATTTATTCAATAGACAAATTGGAAGAGTTGATTATCAATGAATGGAAGAAAGCTGACACGAAAGAAGTTTTTGTTGAGTTGGCTTATAGCGATATTTCTGAGATGGAAATATCTTTGATGAAAAATCGGATAGAATCACACGGCGCGATATTTATAGCGCCAACGGAGGAATATTATAAAGAAGTAGTAATTGAAAGTAGTCATCCGGTAATTGCCGTAACCGCTGTCAGGACTGGTTGCGGTAAAAGTCCTGTTACTCGTTATATCGCGCGACATTTAAAAGATAGGGGATTTAATCCAGTTATTGTCAGACACCCGATGCCTTACGGAGATTTTATCCCGACTAATGATGCGCAAAGATTCGCATCATATGAGGA
>JBBTRL010000027.1:0-1498 GCA_038065195.1 Patescibacteria group bacterium | reverse complement strand
GAGGGGCCGTGCGGACCGACGGTGGAATTTTATGTTGACGGATTAGAAGTTTGGAATTTAGTTTTTAACGAGTATTTTTGTTCCAAAGATGGCGGTTTGAAGCCGTTGGAAAATAAAGGCGTTGATACGGGTATGGGATTGGAACGGTTGGCGAAAGTGATGCAAGGAGTTGAAACTATTTTTGAAACTGATTTATTTTTGCCAATTATAAAAAAAATAGAAGAATTGAGCGGTAAATCGTACAAAGATAATATCAAAAATTTTAGAATTATTGCCGATCATATACGCGGTTCGGTATTTTTAATTGCGGATGGCGTTTTGCCGAGTAATATTGAAAAAGGTTATATTTTGCGTCGTCTTTTACGGCGGTCAATCAGGTATGCGAAACTATTGGGATTGTCGGAAAATTGGCATGTGGAAATCGTAAAAACAATTATTGAAAATTACAAAGAATATTATCCGGAATTAGGACAGAAAGAAAAGGAGATTATTAAGGCAATAAAAGAAGAAAATGAAAAATTTGGCAAAACACTGGAAAGGGGATTGAAAGAGTTGGAAAAATTGGATGTGATTGATGCTCAAAAAGCGTTTAATATATTTCAAACCTACGGATTTCCATTAGAAATGATTCAGGAAGAATTAAGTAAGAAAAATTTATTGATTGACGAAACTGATTTTCAGAAAGAGTTTAAAAATCATCAGGAAAAATCTCGTGCCGGATTAGAAAAGAAATTTGGCGGACATGGCTTAATTATGGATACGGGAGAATTAAAGGCGGGAAGCGAGGAGGAAATTAAAATGGCGATAAAGTTTCATACTGCGACTCATCTTATGCATCAGGCGTTGCGTATTGTTTTGGGAGAAAAAGTGGGGCAGATGGGTTCGGACATCAATGCCGAAAGATTGCGTTTTGATTTTTCGTATGACAGAAAAATTACTTCGGAAGAAATAAAAAAAGTTGAAGATTTGGTTAATGAAAAAATAATGGAAAATCTGGAAGTGAAAATAGAAGAGATGCCATACAAAAAAGCAATGGAATCCGGCGCGCTGGCATTTTTCAAAGTAAAATATCCGGAAATTGTAAAAGTTTATTCCGTCGGCAACCCTTCGACGGGCTCAGGGCAAGTTTTTTCCAAGGAAATTTGCGGTGGGCCCCACGTCAGCCATACCGGGGAACTCGGTAAATTTAAAATTAAAAAAGAGGAAAGTTCGTCGGCGGGAGTACGACGCATTAGGGCTATTTTGGAATAATATATTTAATAGTGTTGAAAAGCTTGGTTTTTTAATTATTTTTTAAATTATCAATTATCAAGTATCAATTTACAATTTTTAATCAAATTTCAATCATTAAATTTTCAATTAATAAATTGAAAATTCATTGGAAATTGGTTATTGAAAATTGAAACTTATGCCTTATGAAGTATTTAATAATAATTATAATAATCGTTTTTATATTCGGCGCGGTGTATTATTTTTCAAATAAAGATAATAAAAATAA
>JBBTRL010000026.1:0-3008 GCA_038065195.1 Patescibacteria group bacterium | reverse complement strand
TTTAGGGCGTGGACTACTGGGGTATCTAATCCCATTCGCTACCCACGCTTTCGTCTCTCAGTGTCAGCAATACGCCAGCCAAATGCCTTCGCTTTTGGTGTTCCCCATGATATCAACGCATTTCACTGCTACACCCTGAGTTCCATTGGCCCCTCATATGCTCTAGTCTACTCATATCTCCAGCGCGCCTGAAGTTAAGCTTCAGGATTTCACCAAAGATGCAGTAAACCACCTACAGACGCTTTACGCCCAATAAATCCGGACAACGCTTGGGGTCTCTGTATTACCGCTGCTGCTGGCACAGAGTTAGCAACCCCTTATTCAACAGGTACTATCAATGCCGCACCTCACTATGTTCGGTTACTAAAATCGTAACCAAACACAACGAGGTACGGCTATTTATCCCTATTAAAAGCGGTTTACAATCCGAAGACCTTCATCCCGCACGCGGCGTCGCTCCATCAGGCTTTCGCCCATTGTGGAAAATTCCCTACTGCTGCCTCCCGTAGGAGTTTGGGCAGTATCTCAATCCCAATGTTGGGGGCCATGCTCTCACACCCCCTACCCGTCATAGCCTTGGTGGGCCGTTACCCCGCCAACAAGCTGATAGGACCTAGGCTCCTCCTGAAGTGGCTATATTGCTATAACCTTTAATAAAGATTTTAACCTTTATACTATCCGGTATTAGCCCAAATTTCTCTGGGTTGTCCCGGTCTTTAGGGTAGATACCAAGGTATTACTAACCCGTTTGCCGCTCCCCGCATTGCTGCGGAGCGCTCGACTTGCATGCCTTATCCACGCCGCCAGCGTTCGTCCTGAGCCAGGATCAAACTCTCAATAAAATGAGTTTGTGACTCAATAAAATAATAAAGATACAAAATGCATCTTTATTTTTGATAAAAAGAATAGTTTGCGTTTTTTTAAAAAATAAAAAAACGCGTTCTTCCTGCACTTATAAAAGTATAATTTTATAATTTGCAATATTTATTTATTAAAGTACCGCATATCATCCATTGTAATTTACTTTAAAAATCTGTCAAGCGAAACAAATAATAATCATTTTATCACTACGATTCTCTTTTTTCTCCACTCTTCTATTTTAGCGTGATTGCCGGAAAGTAAAACGGGCGGAACTTTCCATTCTCCCTCTTTACCCGCTTTGAATATTTCCGGTTTTGTATATTGCGGAAATTCGGTAAATCCCATAATCCTGTTTTTAATTTCTTTTTTTCGCGATTTGGCGATTTTTTTTTGCGACCACTTGGTCTCATCACCTATCACTCCCGGAATCAAACGCGCGGTTGTTTCAACAATCGCCATCGCCGCAATCTCACCTCCCATTAAAATATAATCTCCGATTGATACGATTTCATCAGCAATATAATCGGCTACCCGTTCATCAACCCCTTCATACCTTCCGCTTATTAAAACAAGCCGATCCAATTTACTCCATCGCTTTGCCATACTCTGATCAAATAATTTTCCTCTTGGAGAAAGCAGTATTATTTTTGTTTTATTATTTTTAGCGCTTAACTTTACATTATTTATTCCTTGAAGACACTTCCATATCGGTTCAATTTTTATAACCATTCCGGGACCGCCACCATAAGGACTATCGTCAACTACCCTGTGTTTATCTACGGTGTAATCGCGAATATTACGCAAATTTATTTCAATCAATTTATTTTTTTGCGCGCGTTTAATTATTCCTTCTTCAAAATAAGGTTTTACCGCTTGCGGACAAATTGTCAGAATATCAAATATCATATAAAATCGGTGAAATAATGAAAACCGCGCCGACTAAAAATAGTTACGCGGTTTTCTCGTTAAAACTGCAACAAAAATTTTACAGTTTCAACTCATCAACTACTTCATCAACTCCCCTAGGCACCCTTGAAACTCTGCCGCCTTCCGGCTCTTCTATCCTAAGGTTAACTCTGGCTTTATTTTTAAGCCCGATAACTCTCAAAAGGGCTCGAATCGCTTTAACTGTATTGCCTTCGCGACCGATAATTTTGCCCATATCTTCGGCGTTAAGTTTAAGAGAAAGGAGAACTCCCATCTCGTCAACGCCTCTTGTCACACTAACATCATCGGGATGATCCACTAACGATTTAACAACAGCTTCTAAAAACTGTTCATCACTATGTTTTGCAGTCATTGTATTTTGAAACTCTTGTAGCCAATAAAATGGACTAACCGAGTTTTCTGATTATACTTATTATTTTCTAATCTTAATAGCAGTCGACCATTTAATGTTACTACATTCACAACAGCATAACACCACTGCGAATATTTTATTATAAACCTTTTGTATTTTTTTGTCAATATTTTCAATCAATTCTTCAATCGATTTCTCTGATAGTTGCTTCTCTTATTTCTTAATTTCCGGCTTGCTTTGCGCGCCTTCTTGCGCCTGCCTACCGGTAGGCATGGCCTCTTTCTTTTTGGGACGCCACGCTTTTATTTTTTTATCGCTGATAACACCTTCTTGCGCCAATAAATTATGAATGGTCGGCGAAACGGTTACTCCTTGGGAAAGCCAATAATTTATTCTGTCTTTTTTCAATCCCTTTTGTTTTAATAAAGGATTGTAAAACCCTAATAATTCTAAAAATTTTCCCTTGACCGGTCTTTTATGTTCAACCAAAACAACCCGAAAACTCGGAAAATTTTTTCTACCAACTCGTTGTAATCTTATTTTTAACATATTATCATATTAACAAAAATATTTTTTATGTCAATAAAAAATATTTAAATCATTAAAACTTCAATTTTTATCAGTATCTACAAAAGTAGAAATTTTATATATGGATTAGTTTTCCGCCGCGCCCTCGCTTTGAACGCTGACGGAATTTGTGCCCCGCAAGGCGGGGCGCACCGTCTATTTTAAATACGATTCTTTAACGGTTACCTTTTGCTCGATTGTGTGTTTTACACAACATCTGGCAATTCTTGGCTGAAGTCGCGCCACCTTTACTCCAAGCCGCTACATGGTCGGCATCCAT
>JBBTRL010000025.1:0-8654 GCA_038065195.1 Patescibacteria group bacterium | reverse complement strand
CAAACGCCCTAACGACGCCCAAAACATTTTTTCTCGGCTCCAATGTGCCTAAAAATAAAATGAAATTTTCCGGTAAATTATATTTCGCCGCACACGATTTTTTTTCAATTTCGGTAATATTTTTTGGAAAACTTACGCCCGAATAAATAACCCGTATCTTATCCGACGCGATATCATACAAACCGACCAAATCATTTTTAGTGGATTCAGAAATAGCTATTATTTTATCCGCTTGTTCCGCCTGCTCGCACGGATTAATAATTTTATGCCACAATTTTTGCCGTCGAGAAAAAAACTCCGGATACCGTTCAAATGACAAGTCGTGAAATGAAATAACCCTTTCAACGCTATCGCTCAAAGCCGCCGGCAAAAAATGCGGCTGAAAAAAAACATCGCAACCGCCAAGCAATTTATCTATTTTAGGGAAACCGAAACGACTAAAAATCTCCAAAAATTTATTAGGTATTTTTGATTCAAGAACATTAACATTGACGGCGCGCGCCCATTCGTAATTCAACGGCTGTTTCTTGCGAGCATTATAAAAAAGTTTATATCTGATATTCTTGTCCAATGGAATTAAAAAAGAGAGAAGTTTTTTCGCATACTCCTCCACTCCGGTGCCGGCATCCCGAGCTAAAATTCGCAAATCAACGCCGATGGTCATAGTAAAATTTAATAACCGTGAATCGCTATCTGCACTTCAAAAACTCTTCGTATTTTTCTTCAACAAATCGCTTAATTTTTTCTTTAAATATTTCTTTATCAAAATCAAGAATATATTTTTTAATGGCATTATTATTAAAATCACGATAATTAAATCTCTTAAGGCATTGCATTAAAGATTCAGGCAATTGCGCATCAAAAAACAATCCCGTCAATCCTTCTTTTATGATTTCCAACGCTCCGCCGGCGCGATACGCTATTACCGGTCTGCCTGATGCCATCGCTTCCAACGCCACTATGCCAAAATCTTCTTCCTGCGGGAAAATAAGCGCGCGACATTTTGAATAATAACCGCGTAAATCTTCATCGCTCTGATTTCCCAAAAATTCAATATTCCTCCTTGCCATTCTTAAAAGTCGCCGTCTTTCCGGTCCGTCGCCTATAATTTTTAACCGCCAACCGAGCCGATTAAACGCCTCAATCGCCAAATCAAATCTTTTATAAGGCAAAAACCGCCCAACCATTAAAAAATAATCATCAATATTATCCGAAATTTCAAAATTATCAACACTTACGGGTGGATGAATAACCTCGCTTTCTTCGCCATAATATTTTGCAATTCTCTTTTTTACGAAATGAGAATTGGCTATGAATTTATCAACACGCGACGCGGCTTCCTTGTCCCACAAACGAATATAATTTATCGCCAACGGCAATAATTTTTTAATAAAATAAGGATACCCCGCTTCTTTGATATACCTGTGAGAATCGTCCCAAGCGTAACGAGTCGGCGTATGACAATAACAAATATGAAGCGATGATGGTTTTGTAATAACCCCTTTCGCATAACTCGCCGAATCCGAAAGCACAATATCATAATCCGACAAATCAAATTGCTCAATAGCTATTGGCATTAAAAATAAAAACAAACGGTGCCTTGATTTAGCTAAAGGAATTTTCTGCAAAAATGAAGTATGGATTTCTTTATTTTCAAACCTGCCGCCCGTCAACCGAGCATCATATGCCAAAGTAAAAATTGGCGCTTCCGGCCAAATCTCGGAAAACGCCTCAAGCACTCTCTCGCCACCGCCGTATTGGGTTAAATAATCATGGACTAATGCTATCTTCATATAGAGTAATCGCGAATATACGAATACACACAAATATACAAATAATGTATTCGTATATTATTTAAAATTCGTATATTTGCGAATAGTCCTTAACATGCGCTTTTATCAAAAAATACTACGCGCAATGTCCCGATTAAAATCTTAATATCTTTTAAAAGTGACCAATTTTCTATATAAAAAGTATCAAGTTTTACTTCTTCGTCAAACGACAAATCGGAACTGCCGCTAATCTGCGCCAAACCGGTAATGCCAGGCTTAATCGCCAAAACCTTTTTATGATACCGCTGATATTTTGCCACTTCCGCCGGTTCGTGAGGTCTTGGACCGACCAAACTCATTTCTCCCTTTAAAACATTAAACAATTGCGGTAATTCATCAAAACGAGTTTTTCGCAAAATTCCGCCTATTTTCGTGATTCGTGGATCATTTTTCATCTTAAAAAGAGGACTATCCTTCCTCTCGTTAAATGCCGCCAAATCTTTTTTTAAAAATTCGGCATTTTTAATCATTGACCGGAATTTATACAAATAATAAATATTTCCGCAACCAACGCGTTTCAGTTTAACAAAAATAGGCCCCTCTGAATCCGATTTTATAACTAAAGCCACAAGACCAAATAACGGCGCCAATGCGATAATGCCAAAAATAGCGCCAATCACATCAATTATTCTTTTAATAATTTGCCCCCATCCGTCAAGAGATGTTCTTTTCAATTCAACAATCGGATAACCGGCAAAATTCGTCACCTCCGTATTAGAAGTCAAAATCTGAAAAACATTGGGTACAAATTTTAATGAAATATAATTATCATCACAAAAATACATCAATTCCATTATTTTTTCTTTTGGAAAATCAATATCGGATAGCAAAATATCGTCAACTCTTAAATCTCTTGCCGATTTTTCCAAAAATCCCAAATCAATATCGGATGAATAACCGACAATTTTATAAAAATTATTCGGCGCTAAAACGGCAATTTTTTCCGTAATATCATTTTGCCCGATAATAAACATTCTACGCGCGCCGATTTCACTGTTTCTTGCCAGCCAATACCTGATTTTTTTTAAACAAAAACGGCTTAATGTCACGCAATAAATCCCCAATATCCAAGCGATTAAAATAACAAAACGGGAATTGAACAATTCTCCGCGAAAAAACATATAAATAATAACAGTCATTAAACCGGCAGAACTACCAATAATAACCTTAAAAAATTCCTCAACCAAATTCCTGCTAACCTTCAAATTATATAATCCGGTTATGGCAAAAAAAACAATCCATAACGGACTTATCATCAGTGCCAACAATAAATAATCAAAAAAAGGCAAATTTTCCGTAAAAAGAACCGGTCTGATATCGGAAATATATGGATTAACGCGCAAAAAATAAGCGATAACGGCGGCCGCTATAAGCATCAGATAGTCCAATGGGACAAGCGCAGCGCTAAAAATTAATTCGGATTTTTTCATTTTATATAGTATGCTTATGAAAAACAATTCGTAATTTTATTCTATCACATTAAAATTTTCAAAAACAGTATTGACGCGTCAAATCCATCAAAGCATAATATAAATATATTTAAATTAAAGTTTCTTCACAACTTATTATAAGGAGGAAAAATTAGCATGGTCAAACTGAAACAATTGCCGCGCTTAATAATTATTATATTTTTTTACTGTTTATGCATCGCGCCGATTGCGTCTCGAGATATATCGGCCAGCGATCAACAAGAAAAATTTTTCTACAATCCGCTGCCGAATAAAATGCTGGAACAATTAACAAAAATCGTGAAAAACACTTCTTTTGTTTTGAAAAATTACTTTATTTGCGACGAAATAGATAATACGCAATATATAAAATCAGAACATAAAATAAAATTATCCGGAGAACAATTAATATATATAACATCAACCATAGAATCGCTAAATAAAAGCATTGAATATCATTCGGATCTCTGGCGAAATAATAAAAATATCGCCCCCATTGATAGAGAAAAAAGATACGATAATATTTATCGCAATATGAATGAACTGGAAAATTATCGCGCAACAATAGAAGAAATGCTGGGAACGCTGTTTGAACCGGTCATAAATTTTGATTTTTCCGATTACAATAATAATTCACGAGACCAAAATGAAGATACTTTCATAAACCATTTATTCACTCTAAAAAACAGATTGAAAGAACTCCAAGACGACCTTATGGCAACCTATGCCATTACCCATATGTTTTATAATGGCGAAACCATACTGAGAGAATTTGAAAACAAAGGATTTATCTTGGAAGGAAATATTGAAAACTTCTTTGAACAATCGCAAGCAACCAAAAAACTCAAACTTATCAAAAAAGACGGAACGCCGTTTACGAATGAAGAAATGGCAAATCTAACTCCGGATAATTTCAAAAACGCCGATCAAATGAATGTTCCGGCAGTAAAATGGTTTCCTCTATCTTTTAACGGCTTGGAATTCATCGGCTGCGTATTTCGAGATATTCCAAATATTGAAAGATCCGACGGATTTGAAAAAATTATTGAACTTTATTTTTTGGGACCGATTGACAACCCAATTGAAGAAATAATCTTCGATCAAACAACAAACAAACTTCCAATGGAAATCCGATGGATAGATGACGCGGGAAACAAACATATTATATGGCATCCCTATCGCATATATCCGACCGATTTTTTTCCGCCGGTATCAAATAGTTTATATTAACAAATAATGCAATCATTACGACGGTCCGAGCTTTTCAGCTTTACGGGCCGTTTTTTTTATTTTTATTTTTTACAAAAATACGATTTTCCCAAACGCAAACTATTGACTAAAATAAAATAATAACTTATAATATAAAATAAATACTTTGTTTATTGAAAATAAAATCGACTATGTTATACTAAAAATATAAAATAATTATTTATAAAGGAGCAACCTATGGAAAAAACACCGAGAGAATTAACAGGAAAAGAAAAAGAAGAAGCTCTTATTGATTGGCAAGTTCTAAAAAATCAAGGAAAAGTTTTTGACGCTAAAGATTTTGCGGAAGCGCAACGGAAAATGACGGAAGCGCGCGACGCGATGAAAGAATTAGAAAAAACGCCTTATGCGTCCTTTACCACGGACAAAGGCGAAGAAAAACTTCACGAATGGAAAGATAAAAATGGAAAAGTTTTATATCGCGAAGAATTGCAGGTGACAAGCCTGGAAAACAATCCTTCGCAAGCGCGAATAGTGCTTCGCGATGAGAAAAGTCAAATCCTCGCGGTATGCGATAAAAATCGCGTACTAAAGGGATTGGAATCCGAACTCAGAGATGAAGCGTAATTTGTATTTTTATTACAAAAGGCGACAAAGCGTAAGCTAAGTCGCTTTTTATTTTATAAAATACAGGGTACCGCATTTGACAATCTACTTAAAAAAATGTAAAGTATAAATGATTTTGTCGGACGGAACGGTTACTATCGCTCCTCACTTTCGTTCAGAGCCGGAGTAATCACGAATATACAAATTCGTATATTTGCGCGCATTCGTATATTCGCGATTACTACATAGCGACGAGCGGAAGCGAGGAGCGGTGGAGGAAAGTCCGAACGCTCACACTGTCATTTTGACGGCGTAACAAGGTAGCGGGTAACGCCCGCACGGAGCAATCCGAGAGGTGCGAACAGAAACGCCGAGCGCCGAAAGGCGCTCGGCGCCCCGCAGTATTGCGGGGCGAGTTCCGTAAGCAATTACGGAGATGAAACGGCTAAATCCTTACCCGGGCGCAAGGCCGTATCGCCCGCCGATTCGGCGGACGAAGTGCCGCTTGAGGTTAATGGCAACATTAATCCTAGACAAATTACCGTTCGCTCCTCACTTTCTTTCGGAGCTGGAGTAATCACGAATATACAAATTCTAAATAATATACGAATTCGTATATTTGCGCGCATTCGTATATTCGCGATTACTCCATAGCGACGAGCGGAAGCGAGGAGCGATAAACAGAATTCGGCTTACCAGCCCGACAAAATCATAAAAACACCACTCATTGTAGAGTGATGTTTTTGTTTTTTACTAAAATTTTCTATTTACAATCTTTTTTTTATACGGACGAATTGCCATATAATACTTGTAATAAAAATTCTCTAAAATTACGAATTGTTTGCTGCAATTCTTCTTTAGTTTGAAAACTGTCGCTAAAAGCGTGATATCCTAAACGCAAAGTCCATAAATAATCAATAATTTCCTGCTGCGTTATTCCTTCTTGACAAAAAACTATATTAAAGTCCTCATAATTTATTCTATCTTTTCTATTATCATTTTTTATCATATCGTATTATTTCCCTTCTTTCATTTTCTTAAACTTTTCTCTTACTTCGATTATTTTACCGCAAGTCATCTTGCCTTGATTACACGAACCTTCAACGCAAGCCGGACCGGCTTTCGCGAAAATTGTCGGACATTTTCCTAACATCAATTTCAACATCTCTTCAGCCATTGCCCGAATTTCCCATTGCGCGCGCAAACAACATCGTTCTTGAAAAAAATGCAATAATTCCCGAGCGTTCATTGTGCTTATGATTTTTGTTTCCGCCGCGTTCGGTAATACAAAACGCGCGTCTTCAAACGCCTTTTCTCCAACAATATTTGCCTGCTCATTAAGGGTTTTTACCCAGTAATCATAAAATCCCTGAATACACAGCATCTGTTCTTTAAAAACATTTATCTTTGTCTCACCCAATGCCTTAAAACTTTCTGGAATAATAAAATCAAAAACTCCGTCTTTATTTTTTTCGCTTTGTTCCCCTACATACCTCTGGCTTTGCTGAGAATAAGAAGCTAAACGATGTCTAACCATTTGATGCGTGCAAGTGCGGGAAATTCCTTCAATTGCGAAAGTAAAAGTAATATGTTCAACCGGCGACATATGATTCATAGCCACTAATTTTTCAACAAAATCCTTCTGGTCCTTTTCTGTAATTTTTTTCAATAAATCGTTAATATTCGCTGAACTATAGCAAAGTTTTGCCGCCATCGCGACAAGCAATTCGGGATCAACTGTCCAGCGCAATAAAACAACATTCAATTTTCTTTCTGCCATTTTCCCTCCTTGACTCGCCAAATCCGCCAACTAACGGAAAAAGCAGTCTCAAATTTTCAAAAAACTCCAAATTTTTTTATGTATTTCTTCCGGAGTAAATAATCTGCCGTTTTCAACCGAATTTATTTTTATGAAGCCCCCCTGCGGCAAGACCGCAGGGTATCTAAATAATTTTTTCCTTTCTTCATCCCCCGTAGCCGTTGTTTTCATCCCTTCGGGACATCCCCCTTCGTCCCCATCTCCGTGGCAAGACCACGGAGTTTTCTGGCGAAGGGGGATAAAATGCTTATATTTTTTACATAAATCCAAACCGACTTTTCTGGCATTGCGCAAATGTTCAATATCGGCCTCATGAATATCTTTCTTTCTGCCGATATATTTACGATTTCTGCCGCCGGAAAATTTAAAAGCAAATTTAATCGGCATATCCAAATAGACAACAATGTCCGGTCGCGGAATTTTTAATATATCATATTCCAATAAATCAAGCCACTTTTCAATTTTTAATTTTTCTTGTTTCTCGTTTAACTTTGCTAATTGATGAATCTTGTTTGAATCGGCGTAACGGTCGCAAACTACAATATATCCATTTTTCAGCCAGCTGGAAATTTTCTTCGCGCTTTCCCATCTGTCCAGCGCGTAAAACATTGACGGCAAATAAGCATCACTGCTAACGCTTTTACCAAACTCGCCTCTTAAATATTTTGCCGCCATTCCGCCCCAATAATTTTTTTCATATTGGGGAAATTTTATGAAACGTGTCTTGATTTTTTCTTCCCTCAGCTTCTGAACCAAAAAACGAGCCTGCAACGACTTACCAGATCCGTCTATACCCTCAATAACTATAAATTTATTTTTTCCCGTCATTATTATTTTTATATTCTTCCAATATAACACCGGCTTCTTTCAATATTTTATCAACAAATTCATATTCTTTCCAATGTTCTTTGGGTTGGTAAATTTTCTCGCAAACAATTCTTTTTATTCCGGCGCCGATGATCAATTTCATACAAAGCAAGCACGGCTGACCAGGACCGGCGATATAAATGGTCAAATCCTTGAAAGATGTTAAATTTTGACTTTGAAGCACGACTTGTAAAATAGCGTTCATTTCGGCATGCAAAGTCCGAACGCAATGCGTATCTATCTCGTAACATCCTTTATCAAAACAATGCTCTAGTCCGGCCGGCGAACCATTATATCCGGTCGCGATAATCCGCTTATCGCCAACAATAACGGCGCCGAACTGCCGCTTATTACAAGTGGAACGCCGAGCAGTTTCTCGCGCTATATTAATAAAATACTCGTCCCAACTCGGGCGAGTATTTTTCTTTTTAATTTTCGCGCTAGCAATTTTTTCCATGCTCAATAAAAATATATTCTATTTTAATTTAATCATCTTTTTATTAAATACCTAATCTATTTTGGATAATTCTTCCAACTCTTCTTTCACCTTTCCTAAAAAAACTAAACCATTAAATAAATTTTCTCCTAAAATATTTCGCGCCAAATCAATTTTATCTTTTTCCGAAAGCTGGCTGAAAAAATCCATCAACAATACTTTAAAACCCGTGGGGTTCTCTTTTATTAACTCCGCAAATTTCTGAAAATCACGAATTGACTGAAAAATATTATAATATTCACCGCCCATATTAACCCTCCGGTCAAATAAATATCAAAAAACTAAAAATAATCCCTCTGTCAATTTTACTCCTCAACCGTAATCCCCATATTCCTTGCCGTTCCTTCCACCATCCGCATAGCCGCTTCAATATTATC
>JBBTRL010000024.1:3775-7455 GCA_038065195.1 Patescibacteria group bacterium | reverse complement strand
TTGTTCCGGTAATTCCAATAATCGGACAGGGGCAATTGCTAAAAAAAATTCCGATATCCGTATCCAATTTTACTTTATTTTTTTGCGCGATTTTCAAATAAGACGAATTCGCCCTGACACCCGGTCCATAAACAACCAAATCGGCATTAATAAAATCTTCTTCGCGATGGCCACCTAAAATATAATTAATTTTCCACCCTACGGGTGGTCGCCCGAAGGGCGAAAATTTATTTAATTTTTTGATTGATTTTAAGAGTTCATTTTCGGTTTTTAAATCTGTAACGGTTACTTGCGCCCCGTTTTCGCAAAAAAAACGCGCCGCGCCTGCTCCGCCGCCCAAAAGACCCAATCCCATTATGGTAATTCGTTTATTTTTAAAATTGTTGAATTGCATCACAATAAACCTTTATTCTTTAATTCCCCATAAAGTTCATCAACCAATGTATCGTGTAATTCGTCTAAAACATAAGCGTTTTCCATTTTTTTAGCAACGGAAATGGCATAATGCACGCCCCTTTCCATCGCTAAATCGGTCAACATTTTTACTTGCCTTTGCCTTTGAATTCCACTTATTGAAACAGCTTGTTTTTTGTTTGTTTTTTGAAAAGAATTATCGATAGGTTTTGTTTTCAAAGACTCGTTTATTTTTTTCTCTTCAGGAATAAATTTTTGTTCTTTTTCAACGATTTCTTGCTCCAAAGATAATTTTTCTTCATTTTTTTTCTGTTCTTCTTCTTTTGGTTTTTGTATTTTTTCCGGGATAGCCATATTTTTTATACTTTTAATTATGTTATCTTGCGTCTAATAACAGTATAGCAAATTTATAAGTTATTACACAATGCAAATCTAAAAAATATTATCTATAATAAACTCTGTCTGGTATTTTCAAGTCAATATATTCCAAATTCTTTCTTTCAGAAAGAGTTATTTTTTCGCGCAGAACTTTTCCTAAAATTTCCATTTGATTTTTAATATCTTTATCCCTATCCAAATAAATTTTCCAATCTTCAGAGGTTAAAATTTCCAAATCCGGCGTTGCAAGATTTTTTATAAAAAATCTTGCAATTTTAAGATTATCCATATTAAAATATTTTTGGACAGTTGCGATGGATGTGATGATTCCATTGTTTAATATTTTATCCCCTATTTTCACATCCTCATCATAGACTTCGTCAATCCTCAAAATTAACGACCCGGAAGATTGAGGCGCTTCGCTAAAAATTATTCCGGTATCATCAATATAATAACATTCATCCGTTGCAATAAATTCCTCGGCAATTTCAACGCTTTTAATTATCAGCAAATCTTTGTTGATTTCATTGGCGGTCGTTTCATTTGTGTTTTCATTTTGCTTACGAATAACAACCTTGCACCAAATTGCGAATATTTCCCTTTCTTTGATTACAATATTTATTTTATGAAAATATTTTTTCATAACAGACACATCTCCTATAAATATGTATTCATTCAAAATTTTTCGGTAAATTTCTTCTGATTTCGCTAAAACAATATTTCGCGGTCGCCAAAAAAATAAAAAACGGCGATTCAAATATTCGTCAATCGTTTGCCTAATATTTTTTTCGGAAATATTTTTATTACCGCTTACTGCCACTTGTTCTATTCTGAAAGCAGAAGAAATTAAAAAAAGATAAAAAAAACCTCCGGCGGCAAATACTATTAACGCTAAAAAAAACTTCATTTTTAATGAAATGCGCGTCCTGCTTTTCGTATATTTTTTTTGTTGACGATATATAAGCAGACTACTTTATCTTAAATTACGAAATGCGGTTTTCGCGTACAATTCTCACGCCCCGTCTGCCTACGGTAGACGGGGCGTGAACTAGAATTAAAGTATTTCGTAATTCAAGCTACTTTATAAATACACTCTTGGTAATAAAGGGTTAATTCTTGCCACGATTTCATAATTGATCGTGCCGCAGTGTTCGGCAATTTCTTCTGCAGTTATTTCTTCCTGCTCTTGCTTACCAAGCAACACCGCTTCGTTGCCTATTTGCGCGTCAGGAACATTTGTTGCGTCAATTATTGTCATATTCATACAAATACGACCCAAAACCTTACATCGCTTGCCGTGAATTAAAATCTCGCCTATTTTTGACAATCCCCTGCCATAACCGTCCCAATAACCAACCGGCAAAACGGCAATTTTTGTTTTTCGTTTTGTTTTTTCCGCGCATCCGTAACCGACACAATTATTATTTCCGGCATATTTAATTTGAATTATCGCTGTTTTCCAAGACATCGCCGGCTTTAATTCTATTTTTACGCTCTGTTCTTTAACCGCTAATTTTGTTTTCAACGAAGGCCAAAGTCCATAAATGCCAAGCCCTATCCTTACCGCATTAAAATAAGATTCCGGCATAGTCAAAACAGATCCGGTAGAAGCAATATGCTTTATTTGCGGATATACTCCGTTATTATTGCATATTTTTATTGCTTTTTTGAATTTTTCCAATTGCGATTTTGTTAATTCTTTATTATCGCTGTCGGCAAAATGAGAAAAAATTCCAACAATTTCAATATTTTTATGCACTTTAACTAATTTTAAAAATTGCGGCAAATCCTTAAGAGCAATACCTTGTCTATTCAAGCCCGTTTCCACTTTAATATGAATCTTTGCTTTATCTGGACGCATCAATCCCAATGCTTCAATAATTTCAAGATCGTAAACTGTTACATGGCAATCTAATTTTACCGCTCTTGACAAATCATCGGTAAAAACATATCCCAATATCAAAATAGGTTTTGTAATTTTATTTTTTCGTAAAATTTCCGCTTCTTCCAAAGAAAAAACGGCCAACATATCGACGCCGTTTTTTTCCGCTATTTTAGAAACCGCTACTATGCCATGACCATAAGCGTTAGCTTTAACAACAGCTATAAAATTTGTTTTTTTCCCAAGCAAAAACTTTATAGATTTTATATTATGAACTATATTTTTTTCACTAATTTCAAGCCAAGATGTCGGCATAGTAAAACTATTTTATTTTATCCATTCCCATATATTCTTTCAAAACTTCCGGCACGGCAATGCTGCCGTCTTTTTGTTGATAATTTTCAATAATAGCTATCAATGTTCTGCCAATAGCGAAAGCCGTGCCGTTTACGGTATGAACAAAATTCAGTTGCGGTTTAATACCTTGATTACTGGATTTAAAACGAATATTTAAACGGCGAGTTTGAAAATCCGTGGTATTGGAAGTTGAATGAGTTTCACGATATGTTCCCTGCCCCGGCATCCAAGCCTCAATATCGTATTTGGCGGCGGCAGGATCGCCCAAATCACCGGCGCATATATTTAAAACATGGTATGGAATTTTTAACGCCCCCATTAACCTTTCTTCCATTTCCAAAAAAAATTTATGTTCTTCCGTTGATTTTTCCGGATGGCAAAAACTGAACATTTCTATTTTATCAAACTGATGCACCCGTAAAATTCCTTTCGTATCTTTTCCGTACGATCCGGCTTCCCGCCGAAAACAAGTGGAAAAACCGGCATATCTTTTTGGCAAGTCCTTTTCATTAAAAATTTCATTCATATGCATCGCGCCAAGAGATTGCTCTGCGGTTCCTATTAAATACAAATCATCTTTTTCCAAATGATATATTTCATCACCACCTCTTTCCATATAACCCATGGCTCTCATCGCTTTTTCTTTTAT
>JBBTRL010000024.1:0-3765 GCA_038065195.1 Patescibacteria group bacterium | reverse complement strand
CATTACCGGCGGTATGACGGGCATAAAACCTTCTTTGCCGAGTATGTCAAACGCAAAATTTATCAAAGAAATTTCCAAAAGAACAGCTTCTTTTTTCAGATACCCAAAACGAGAACCGGAAACTTCCGCGGCGCTTTCCATATCAATCAAGCCCATTTTTCCCGCTATTTCCATATAATCTTTCGGCTTGAATTCAAACTTCTTTTTTTCACCGACTTCCCGCAACACGACATTGCCGGATTCATCTTTACCGATCGGCACTTCGTCAAATGGCAGATTAGGAATTTGATAAATTAATTTTTTATATTCCGCCTCTATAATATCTAAATTTAATTCTATTTCTTTGAGATTCTTTTTTAACGCCTGCATATCGCGTATTCGCGCTTCTCTTTCCCCGCCTTTGATTTCGTCCATATATTCGCTTACTTTATTTTGCTCCGCGCGCAATTTTTCAATTTCCGTGGTCAAATACCGCTTTTCATTATCTAATTTAACAATCCTGTCAATATCAACTTTGACATTTTTAAGAGCGATTTTATCTTTAACAAACTGCGGATTTTTACGAATTAAATTGATAATGCTATTGTCTGTCATATTTATTTTTTCAATATTATTATTTTTTATTATTTTTTCCTTTAATTCCATATTTTTATTCTTATTCCGGTTTCATTGTCGGGAAAAGCACGGTTTCCCTTACCGATGATACGCCGGATAAAATCATAAATAATCTGTCCAATCCGACACCGAAACCGGCAGTCGGCGGCATTCCGTATTTCAACGCTTCTATAAAATCTTTATCCATCATTTGCGCTTCCTTATCGCCGGCCTCGCGAAGCATTGCTTGATCTTCAAATCTTTTTCTTTGTTCAATCGGATCGTTCAATTCTGAAAAACCATTGCCCAATTCCGACCCCATTATTAATATTTGGAATCTTTCAACAAACCCCGGATCGTTTCTTTTTTCTTTTGCTAATGGAGAAACAGAAATCGGATGATCTATAATAAATAAAGGACCAATTAATTTCGGTCGCGCGATTTTTTTGTAAACTTGATCTATAATTCGTCCCAATCCCGCTTCTTTTTCAATTTCTATGCTTATTTTTCGTTTATTTATTTCCTTCATAATATCCTCTTTCGTTTTAACATTGCCAAGATCAATGCCTGAATATTTTTCAAATACATCTTTATATTTTAGCCGCGGCCATACTTGATTAAAATTCAATTTTGTTCCTTCGTATTCAAATTTCAATTTGCCGAAAATTTTCAGGGCGATTTTTTTATACATATGCTCCACGAAATCCATCAATTGATTATAATCCCAATAAGCGCGATAAAATTCTAATAAAGTGAATTCTTGTAAATGTTCCCTGGACATTCCTTCATTGCGAAAAACTTTTCCTATTTCAAAAACTTTGTTAAATCCGCCGATTATCAGTCTTTTCAAGTGAAGTTCCAGGGAAATCCTCAAATATAAATCAATGCCCAATGTATTATGATGCGTGATAAACGGTTCAGCTTCCGCGCCACCCGGAATGTTTTCCAAAACAGGAGTTTCTACTTCCAAAAAACCATCATCTTTCAGATAATTTCGGAAACTGTCAATAAACCGGCTTCTTTCAACGAAAAGATCGCGTGTTCCGGAATTTATCATCAAATCAAGGTATCGTTGCCGCAATCTGGATTCAAAGTCCTTTAAGCCGTACCATTTTTCCGGTATAGGAATCAATGCTTTGCTTAATAATCTATACGAATTTGCGATCATGCTTTTTTCTCCCCGTTTTGTGGTAAAAAGAACGCCATTGACTTCTATAAAATCGCCCCTGCCAAAATTGTCGGTTAAAAATTTATAATTTTTATTTCCTAATTTATCTTTCTTGAAATAAACCTGCAACTTACCCGTACCGTCTTCAATATCAATAAATGTTGAGCCCCCGTGTTCCCGAACGGAAATAATACGGCCGGCTATTGATAATTTTTCTTTAACTGATAATACTTCAAAGTCAGATTTAATTTCTTCGCATGAATAATCGCGGTTTACTCCCGAAGGATACGGATCTATGCCGGATTTTTTTATATTTTCTAATTTTTCAATTTTAAAATTATCCGTCATATTTTCATGCCGATATTCCGTTTCCTTTTTAGACGCATTTAATTTTGTCACTTTTTCCAAATCCGTCTTTTTATGTTTTTTATTTTTTATCGTCATAATTATTTTATATCCGTTATTTTATATTTTACTCTTCCACCGGGCGTTTCTATTTCAACCACATCGTTTTTTTTCTTGCCCATAAGCGCCTCTCCCAATGGAGATTCGTTGGAAATAAAATTTTTACCAGGATCAACTTCTTCCGATCCGACAATCGTAAAAACACTTGTTTTATCCTTATTTTTTACTTCCAAAGTTGAACCAATATCAATAATGCTTTTATTTTTACCGCTCACGATAATGACGCAATTCCTTAATGTTTCTTCTAATTTAATAATCCTGCCCTCATTAAAGGCTTGAGATCCCTTAGCTTCCTCGTATTCCGCATTTTCGGAAATATCACCTTGATTCTTCGCCTCACTAATTCTTTTAGCTATTTCATTTCTTTTATTTTTTAAAAGATCCAATTCATCTTTTATTTTTTGCAATCCCTTAGAACTTATAAAGCATTGATTCATAAAATGATTACAAACTATTTATTTAGACCGAATACCGACATCAATACGGCAAACAGCGTTAATAATAGCTATTTTTATTATACTTTATTTATGATATTTTCGCAAACATTATATTGTATGGATTTTTAAATTATAACTTATAATCGTCAAAGTACCATTCCAATACTTCTTTCGCGACCGGTACGGCCGCAAAGCTTCCCTCTCCCCCGCCCTCAATCAACACAACGATTGCTAACTCCGGATTATCAAATGGCGCGAATCCGGCAAACCAAGCGTGATATTTTCCATCCGAACCGAATTGTGCGGTGCCTGTTTTTCCGGCTACCGGTCGTAAAATGTCAAATAAAGATCGAGCGGATCCGCGTACCACCGCCTGTCTCATACCTTCGCGCGCCGTATTAATATTTTTATCGGAAATATTATAATCAACTTCATCTATTTCAATCGTTTTATACTGCTCGCCGACTATTAATTTTTTTATCAAATGCGGAGTATACCATTTTTTAGTTGCTATATAACTAATAGCCGAAACTAATTGCACCGGTGTCACTGCTACATCTCCTTGACCGATAGAAGCGTTGTATGTATCACCGATATACCAATTTTCATTCTTAACTTCCCTTTTCCATTGCGGATCGGGAATCATTCCCGCAGTTTCCCCGGGTAAATCAATATTTGTCTTTGAACCAAAATTAAATTTAGTCAAATAATATTTAATTTTATCTATACCCAAGCCATTAATATCGCCGTAACCGCCGCCAAAAGTATAAAAATAAACATTGGACGATTGCGCTATGGCATCTATCATATTTATCCATCCATGCTCTTTCCAATCACGAAATGTATAAAAAGTACTTGGATTATATTCATTGGCGATTGTAATTGAACCTGCCGCAAAAATCTTTTTAAAGGGAGAAATTAAACCCTCCTCAAGGATACCCATTGCCAAAAACGGTTTAATGGTTGAACCCGGCGGATAAATTCCGGAAACCACTCTATTAAATAAAGGTTTTGCCGAATCGTCAAAAATATCTTGCGAATTCGCGGAAAGAGAATTACCCGCATTAAACGCATTGAATATATTATTATTGAAAGAAGGAA
>JBBTRL010000023.1:0-6008 GCA_038065195.1 Patescibacteria group bacterium | reverse complement strand
GGATATAGGGGCAATTAGGGCTCAGATTCGTTACCTTGAGCAAAGCGGTATTACTGCCGAAGATGCCGTTAAATTTGCCAAACTTGCGGCAGTTGGGGCCGGGATAAGGCCGGCTTTTCTCTTGGCTCTTCTTGAATGGGAAACCGGTCTTGGAAGAAATGTCGGGCGGTGTTATTTGAAAGATCCGGTTACCGCGACCGGCATTAATATTTTGACTGGAGCGACTATTAACCGAGTTATGAAACCCATGGGTTTATCGGGCCGTAAAGGGGATGTGGATGATTTCATTGTCATTACAAGAGAATTGGGTTTTGATCCCTTTAGTACTCCAATTTCTTGTCCACAAAAAGGAGTTGTAGGATATGGCGGAGCTATGGGTCCGGCTCAATTCATTCCGACAACTTGGGTGGGTTATAAAGCAGAAGTGGCAAGAATTACCGGTAATAATCCTCCGAATCCATGGAACATAGAAGATGCTTTTACTGCTTCAGCCATAAAGTTGGCGCGCAGCGGCGCTACTGCTAAAACCAGAGAAGCGGAGATTGCCGCGGCTAAGGCTTATTATAGTGGTAATTCCCGCTGTTCAACCGCTTCCTGTAATAAATACGCTAATGGTATTCAAAGTATAGCGGCGGAAATTGAGAAGAATCTTTGAAAGTAAGTTGCGAAAAAATACAAAATACCAAAAACCATTGACTTATAATTTTTAGTGTGCTACAATCATTCATAATTTACGGTTGTAGTTTTTTTGACAATTTCACAAGGAAAGAGGTGAAAAATGAATTATGTATGCAAAAATAGTAGCAGACAGGTAGAGGGCTTTGCGGTTTTAAAAAGCAAGGGTATCGAATTTTACCCTTTACCTTTTGGAAAAAAAGAGTTTTTTAATAATAAAAATCTTTCCGGTGGATTTTTTATTTTGGAACCAATTCCAGAAGAAAGCTTTGAAGCCGTTATGAAATTGCGGGAAGGGACCTTTGATGCGCCATCCAGCGCATTGAAAGAGCGTGAAGTAAATATAAAATTAATTATTCAAGCATTGTAAAGATGGAAGTCTAAAAGAAATATTTTTGAAAAAATATGGGCATTACAATGTTAACGATATAATGCCATGAAGGGAGCATAAGATGAAGGATGAGGCAGATAAAAATAAGGACGAAATAATAGAAGAATGGAAGGTGGGAAGTTTTGAACAGTTTATTGTTCGGATTCCTCCACTCGGTGATCCTAATTTAAAGGATAAAGTTATTGAAGCTCGGATTGATCCGAAATTAGGAGTAGCACAGCTAAAAAAATATTATTATTGCAATGGCTGGGGCGGGGCGTGCGGTGAATGCGGTTTGTGTCCAAAAATAAAGAATGTAGATCGGGTAGATAATAAGATTAGCAATCAGGATATCGCCAGAGCTTGTGATAATTTTGGCGAAGAAGGATTGCGAAACATCCTTTTGCAATTGAAGTTTCCGCATAATTTCAGCGGTCCGATTTATATTCCCATTCACGCAGGGGAATATATTTGCGCGAGGGTCAGCGAAGGTTCGATTGATGTCGTAGGAATGGATTTAGTCAACAATATGTGGCTTGATTATCACTTGGAAATTGACGAATTTTTCTTTATAATCTCTGACAAGACGGACGAAGCGATCAAGAAACAAATTTTAATTGGTTTGGTAAAATACGCGCGTTGTCTTATAGGAAGGTAAGGGTAGTATTTAAATAAATTTTTTTAAAACAAAACCCCGCTGAATAATAATTTTCAGCGGGGTTGTTTTTTTTTGAGAATATAGTTATACTGTAAGTAATAGACCTGTCGCGTAATAACTTTTCTGCTGCAATTTTCATATTTTGGCTGCGACTTCGCAAAAATTTTTCAGCATATACGTTTGTATATTCTTCAAAATTTTTTCTTCGCCTCGCCTAAAATCTGAAAATTTCGCTACGAAAATTATTACGCAACCGGTCTAATTAAAAAATAATAATATATTTTTCATTTATGGCAGTACCAAAAAGTAGACAAACAAAATCAAAGAGGAATAGTCGGAGATCGCATGATGCTTTAAAGCGAGGTGTTTTCGGAGTTTGCGCAAAGTGCGGAGAACCGATTTTGCCGCATCATACCTGCGCTAATTGTGGATTTTACAAAGGCCGTGAAGTTATAGATGTGCTGGCGAAATTAGAGAAAAAAGAACGCAAACATAAAGCGAAAGAATTGGTTGAGCAGGAAAAGGAACAAAAGGGAAAAAAGCCGTTGAGCGCCGAAGAATTGTCAAAAAAACCTCAAGGAAATTAAATTATGGCTAACAGACATCTGTCCAGGTCCATAGTATTGCAATCGCTCTATGAGTGGGATTTTAATAATTTTCGCAGTACAAAAAGTATGGATGGTTTATATGAAGTAAAGAATATTGAAGAAAGTCCAAAGCTAAAAAAAATAGTAAGCCACAATATTGACAAATTCGGTCCGGGCATAGAAGATGCGTCTTTCGTATGGGGAATTATTCAGGGAATCGTTGGACGGCTGAAAAAAATTGACATTATCCTTGAAAAGGGCGCTCCCGAATGGCCCATTGAACAAATTGCTTTTATTGACCGTAATGTTTTGCGTATCGGTATATACGAACTTTTGTTTGTTGATCGCGAAGAAGTGCCTCCAAAAGTTGCCATAAATGAGTCAATTGAACTCGCAAAAACATTTGGCGGAGAATCGTCTGGAAAATTCATAAACGGAGTGCTCGGCACGATTTATCGCGAAATTGGGGAACCGATGAAAGACGATTCCACCGAAAAGGCGCAAGAAAGGAGAGAAAAAGAATCGGTAGAAAAGGGAGAAACGAATCAAACGGAAAATAAAAGTAGTGATAAAAAAGAAGAGGCGAAAAAAGAAGATAAAAATGGCGCAACAGAGGAAAATAAAAATATTAATATTTAAAATTCCAAATCTTAATTTCTCTCCCTACGGGAGATGTCCCGTAGGGACATAAACTTTTAATTTTAAAATTGTTTTGTATTTAGCGCTTAGGATTTAGAATTTTACCAATTTTACCGATGAAAGAATTGTCTTTATTGGAAAATATTCTTGGAGTTGTTTTTAAAGAAAAAAAAATATTGGAAGAATCTTTAACGCATCGTTCTTATATAAATGAACATTCTAAATGCGGTCTGAATCATAATGAGCGGTTGGAATTTTTGGGCGACGCGGTTTTGGAATTGGTGGTTACTGAATATTTATACAAAGAATACGATAAACCGGAAGGTGAATTGACGAGCTGGAGGGCATCCTTGGTTAATGCTGAAATGCTCGGTGATTTAGCTTATGAATTGGGAATAGACAGGTTTATTATGGTATCCAAGGGAGAGCATAAGGATAATGGTAAAGCGCGCCATTATATTTTAGCGGATGCTCTGGAAGCGATTATCGGGGCGATGTATTTGGATCAAGGATATAAAAAATGCGAAGATTTCATTGCGAAATATCTTTTGGTAAAATTGTCTGATATAATTAAAAATAAGCTTTATCGTGATTCTAAAAGTTTATTTCAGGAAGCGTCGCAGGATATCGTGGGTATAACCCCCGCTTACCATGTGCTTAAAGAATGGGGACCCGATCATGCCAAACGATTTGAAATTGGTTTATTTTTAAATGAAGAAATGGTTGCCGTTGGCGAGGGATCGTCAAAGCAGGAAGCGGAGCAAGACGCGGCGCAAAATGGATTGAAGGCGAAGGGATGGTAAATATGATATGAGCATTATAAAAGCGCGAACGAATATTTTTCGTCGCGCTTTTTGTTAGCGGTATTTTATTGTATAATGATAATGTGATATTGTTTATATTAAATTTATGTATTTAAAGCGTCTTGAAATTTCCGGATTTAAATCTTTTGCCCAAAAGACAATTTTGGATTTTTCCGGCGGTATTACAGCCATAGTCGGTCCTAATGGATGCGGTAAGTCAAATATTGTGGATGCTATAAAGTGGGTTATGGGAGAGCAAAGTATGAAGAGCGTAAGGGGAAAGAAAGGAGAGGATTTGATATTTTCCGGATCTGATAAAAAAGTTCGTCTTAGCAAAGCCAGAGTTTCTTTATTTATGGATAATTCCGGCGGTACGGCGCCGATTGATTTTGCGGAAGTGGTAATAAGCCGTAATATTTTTCGAGCGGGAGAAAACGAATATCATATCAATAATTCAAAAGTGCGACTTAAAGATGTAGCGGATATTTTAGTTAAAGCCCGTATGGCGCAGAAATCATTTTCTATCATAAATCAGGGTATGGCCGACGCGATATTGAATTATTCTCCTATGGAAAGACAGCTTATTTTGGAAGAGGCGGCCGGTGTCAGGGAATATCAAGTTAAAAAAGAAGAAGCGGTTCGTAAAATAAAAAACTCTAAAGATAATTTGGGAAAAGTTGTGTCGTTGATGGCGGAAATCGCGCCTCACCTCGGTTATTTAAAAAACCAAGCGCGTAAAGCGGAGAAAAGAGAAGAGGTTGCCGAAGAGCTTCGCAATATACAAAAAATTTATTTCGGCGCGATTTCAAAAAATTTGTATAAAGATAAAAATCAGTTAAGCAGAAAAAATAAATCTATCAGAGATGAAATATTTCGTAAATCGCAAGAGTTGATCAATTTAAAAAAGGATCTAAATAAAGAAGAAAAAAATATGTTTAGCGGGAATACCGGCGTTTTTGGTCTTCAACAAAAATGGAATGATTTGCGAATAAAAATTGGAGAAATGGAAAGGGTGGCGGCAAAAATAGAGGCTAAAATGGAATTTATATCGGCGGCGCGTGAACCGCAAATATTGCCGGTTGATATTGATTACATAAAGACACGGATTTCTCAATCGCTGGAATTATTAAAAAGGGCGTTGGATTTGCAAGAAGTTGACGAAAAAAATAAAATATTAAGCGAGGGGCTTAAAATGCTTGATTGTTTGCATAGTGAAATTGAAAATGGCAAAATTAAAAAATACTTGAAAGAACCGGAAATTAACCCCAATCTTTTGGAAGAAAAAAAAGAATTGGAAAGTAGAATTGCAAAATTATCTTTGGAATCGCGAGAAATTCAGACAAATATTGCTGAAACGCAAAGCCAAGAATTAAAGGAGAAGGCAAAATTTTTTGAAATGGAAAGGCGAGTAAAGGCCATTGAAGACGAAATTGGCAAAAACAAAGATGCTTTGCGCGATTTGGATATAGAGGAAGCGAAAATCTCTATGAGACTTGGCGATATTGAAAAAGAAATTGCGGATTCTGGTATGGATATTCAGGAAATTATAAAAGCCGATATTAAAATACCGGAGTTATTCAATCAAGATGATTCGGAAAGGGAAATCAGGCGGCTTAAGGTTCGGCTTGATGAAATCGGCAGTATAGATCAAGCGACGATTCGGGAATTTCACGAAACGGATCAGCGGTATCAGTTTTTGGAAAAAGAATCGGGAGATCTTACGGGATCAATTTTTTCATTAAAAAATGTAATAAATGAATTGGAAGAAAAAATCCGTAAAAGTTTTAATGAATATTTTTCTGTAATCAATAATGAATTTAACAATTATTTTCGGCTGATTTTCGGCGGCGGGCGGGCTTCGCTTTTGCGAAAAACTATCGCGAACCAGATTAGCGATGGTGATAATGCGATTGGCGATAATAATGCGGAAAATGATAACGCAAATCGTGAAGGAGTGGATATCAGCGCTATGTTGCCCGGCAAAAAAATCAAGGACTTAAGTTTATTTTCTGGCGGGGAAAGATCGCTTACAGCCGTTGCTTTATTGTTTGCCATAATCGCTTCCGCTTCGCCTCCCTTTTTAGTTTTGGACGAAATAGACGCGGCGCTTGACGAAGATAATTCGCAAAAATTCGGAAAAATATTACAGGAACTTTCTAAAAAAACACAGTTTATTTTAATTACGCATAATCGCGAAACAATGAAATTAGCCGATATTCTTTACGGCGTAACAATGGACGAAGGCGTATCGCGCGTGTTGTCGTTGAAGTTGGTTT
>JBBTRL010000022.1:0-25676 GCA_038065195.1 Patescibacteria group bacterium | reverse complement strand
GCCAAAATCAAAAACAACAATCTGTTCATCTTTTTTCTTATTAAATCCGTAAGCGAGAGCCGCCGCCGTCGGTTCATTTATTATTCTCTTAACATTAAAACCGGCGATTTCTCCGGCATCTTTAGTCGCCTTTCTCTGCGAATCATCAAAATAAGCCGGCACAGTTATAATAGCCTCTGTTATTTTGTGTCCCAATTTGTCTTCGGCGTCACTCTTCAATTTTTGCAACACCATTGCTGAAATTTCAGTAGGCGTATGCCACTTATCGCCTATTTTTATTTCTACGCCGCCATTTGCCGCTTCCTTAATGTCAAATGGAAACATTTTCTTGTCTTTTTGAACTTCCGGATCGTTAAAACGCCGACCTATCAATCGTTTTGCGGAAAAAATTGTGTTTTTATGGTTCGTGATCGCCTGTCTTTTCGCCAAGAGACCGACAAGCCTTTCTCCGGATTTTGAAATAGCCACTACCGAAGGCGTTATTCTATTACCTTCTTTATTTTCAATAATAAGCGGCTCACCGCCTTCCACTACCGCTATTTCAGAATTAGTTGTGCCCAAATCAATACCTACGATTTTCATATTGCTTTTTGAATCTTAAAACATAAAACTTGTCTCCCTTCGGGAGATCTCCCGAAGGGAGACAATATACAATTTTAATATATTTCACATTGTATGCTTTAAGATTTATAATTTATTTTATTACTTTTACCTTTGCGGCTCTTATAACTTTTCCGTTTAAAATATAACCTTTCCTTAATTCTTCCGATATCATTCCCGATTCCCCTTCCAATTCAATCGCTTCAACGGCTTCGTGAAATTCCGGATTGAATTTTTCATTAATCGTTTTTACCTCTTGAACTCCGTGGTTTTTTAAAATTCTCTCTAATTGCATTTTAATTGCCACAATGCCTTGAATCCATTCGGATTGATCCCCGTTTTTCGGAATATGCTTAACGGCTTCATTTAAATGATCAAGAATTGGTAAAAATTCAATAATAAAATCTTCCCGCGCATATTTTCTAAACATCATTATCGCTTCTTCTTGACGTTTTTTATAATTAATAAAATCCGCTTTGGCGCGTTTCCAGCCGTTCAAATATTCATCGGCTCGCGCTTGCCAATCAATTTTATCAACATTATCGCTATTTTGTTTTGGCTTATCTTCGTCCATTGTTATATGATACCATTCTAACCAATTCATTTATAAGCGCCATATTTTTATCATACCTCATTCTTGTCGGACCTAAAAGCGCTATTATTCCTTGTTTTTTTGATGAAATATTATAAGACGAAATAATCATACTGCACTTTTCCAAAAGCAACGGATTTTCTTTATCTATATAAACAACGACACCGCTTTCAGGAACGCTATGAATAATTTTTTCGGTATAGTCATAAAGATTTTCCAGTTTATTCACTAAATTTTGCAAACTCTCCGGGTTATTATAAAATTCCGGTTCTTCCAATAAAATATCCAAACCCACATTAAGTAAATTATCATCAATAAAATTTATGACAAGCGAATTTGAATACTCGGCAATGTATTTCAAACATTCGCGGGGAAAAGACATAAACTCATTAAATACTTGAGGTAGTTTTATTTTCTGTTCCTTCTTACAATCAATTGAATCAACAAATAACCGATAGGCCTTTGTCGTGGGAATTCTACCGCCAGAAGTATATAATTGTGTCAAATAACTATTTTTCGTGAGCCACGCCATTTCCATTCTGATTGTCGCGGGACTTGCCGGAATATTGTATTTTTCAAAAATTAAATTTGACCCCACGGGTATGGAATTTTCAATATGTTCATCAATAATGGAAAATAAAATTTGTTGTCGGCGAGAATTCATAATATACTTTATTTTATCAGTTGGCACTCCATTGTCAAGAGTGCCAACGCATCTAAGTTGCTACTATAGTTTCTTTTTGCTATAATATTAAATTATGATTAAATTGACGCTTATTTTGAATTCTTTGACAAGTTAATCAAGAAAAGGAGAATAAATTTTATGAAAATGAGAAGATTAACGATTGTTGCCATTATTTTTTTAACCGTATTTAATTTTACGATTACACAAATTCAATCTTCTGAAAAGTTGCCTTTCTTTGACGAATTGCAACGAGAATTGCAAATCGTAAGAGATAATATAAGTTTAAAAGCTCATAAAATAGTAACAATATCCGAAAATGGAAGCGGCACATGTTCGCATATTGTGATCAACGGCAAGGATTATGTTCTCACCGCGAGTCATGTAGTGGAAAAACCAATAGAAAAAGTACGGAAACTAAAAATAGACGGCAATGCAATGCCAGAAATTCCTGAACACAACAAAGATAATATTATAGAATTTTCCGATAAATTTTTCATGGAATACACCACGCCGAAAAATCCCTTTCCTCAAAATATATATTTAAAAATCGTGGGCGTATCCCATGATTACGATGTCGCTTTATTGGAACCACTTACAAAAGAAGATGCCTTGATGCTTCAAAAAGTACCAGTTGTTAATTTAGCAGATTACAGTACGGCTAAAATCGGCGATTTGGTTTTTAGTAATTCCGCTCCATCCGGCGAGATTGCTTTCAGCTGGGTATATATTATGGATACGGACGCAAAATGCGACCTCTATTTATTTAAAAGTTTTAGGGTAAATTTATATGCGATCCCCGGATCGTCTGGCGGTCCACTTTTTAATTTAAAAAATGAAATTATAGGAATAGTTAACTTTATTGACGGATTTGGTGGAGCATACGGCCCGACCAGCGATAATCTGGAAAGGATTATTCCGCTGTTGACCAATGGTCATCTCGTGCCCAAGATGATGGGCGCAATGATACTTGATATTGGACTTTTAATAAATAGCGATCCCGATTCATTAAAACTTGACTATACTTATCTTAAAAAAATTATAAAAAATTCGGGATTAGATCAATATAATGCCGTTGTGATTACCGATATTATTCCGAATTCTCCGGCTGCGCTTGCAGGATTAAAGCCAGGTTATGTGATAGAAAAAATTAACGGTAAGCCGACAAAAAATAATATAGAAGTGATGAATGAAATACGATTAGGGCCGGACAATGTATCTTTAGAAGTTTTAATACCGAATGATAAGCAATTTTATAAAAACATATTTTATATAAAACCGGAAAAACAAATTGTGATTTTTAAGTAAAAACAGAAAAGTAAAACCCGACTTATAAAAGTTGGGTTTTTAATTTATTTTTTATTGATTTTTCGTCTTGGGCTTTACTTTACCGATATTTTTGTATATATTACAATTATCGTGGATTAAATAATAAATATAATATCTATTAATTAATAAATTAAACATATTTATGAAAAAGAAAATTCATCCTAAATATTTTCCCAAAACCAAAGTTCAATGCGCCTGTGGCAATTCTTTCGTTACGGGATCGGTTAAAGAAAAAATAGAAACGGAAATTTGCGGCGCTTGCCATCCGTTTTACAGCGGCAAAGACAAGCTTATTGATACGGCCGGAATTGTTGATAAATTTAAAAAACGGCTGGAAAAAACCAAAGCGCTCAAAAAAACGGCAACGGAAAAAAAGGGAAAAAAAGAAACCAAAAAATAACATAAATTTTCTTATCAAAAGTAATTATCGGCTATTTGCATATCCATGATTACTCTTTTTCTGATGAACCCCGTTAGAAGTTTTCTAATTCGACGCAGAAATTTTTATCAAAATTTCTGCGTTAAACTAACGAGGATTATATCGTAAATCTATATCTATCTAAAATTAAAATAAGTATATAAACCCCCCGTTAGAAACACAATTTCTAACGGGGTAAAGATAAACTTCTAACGGGGTGAACAAAGAAATACTGAAAAAGTTAAAAGAAGCATGTGAAAATTACGAACAAATAAACAAACAGCTTGGCGATCCCAAAGTTGTTTCCGATTTTCAAAAAGTCAAAGAATTAACCCAAGAACATTCCAAATTGAAAGAAGTTGTAAACGCTTTTGAAGAAATTGAAAAAAATGAAAGAAAAATAAAAGAAGCGGAAAGTATTATCAGTTCCGAGACCGATTCGGAGTTAATAGAATTAGCCAGTGAAGAAATAAAAGAACTAACGACAAAAAAAGAAAATTTATCAACAAGAATTGAAAATTTTTTCTCACCGAAAAAAAACGCAGAAAATGACATAATTATGGAAATTCGCGCCGGAACGGGTGGCGAAGAAGCGGCGATTTTTGCGGTTGAAATTTTTAGAATGTATTCACGATACGCCGAAAAACGCCAATGGAGATTAAATATAATTGATTCCAGCCAAAGCGAACTGGGAGGATATAAAATAATTATTTTTGAAATAAAAGGTAATGAAGTTTACGAAGAAATGAAATTTGAATCCGGCGTTCATCGTGTTCAACGAATTCCGGAAACAGAGAAAAATGGCAGAGTTCACACTTCAACGGCAACGGTTGCCGTCCTGCCCCAAGCAAAAGAAATTGATGTGCAAATAAATCCTCAAGATATTGAAATAACAACCGCAAGGGCCGGCGGTCCGGGCGGTCAAAATGTCAATAAAGTGGAAACGGCGGTAAGGATTACCCACAAACCGACCGGAATCGCAATTTTAAGCCGAGCCGAAAGAAACCAACAACAAAATCGAGAAAAAGCGATGATGATTTTACGATCAAAATTACTGGATCTTAAAAAACGAGAAGAAGACGAGAAAAGAACATCGGAACGAAAATCGCAAATAGGTTCCGCCGAAAGATCGGAAAAAATAAGAACTTATAACTTCCCCCAAGACAGAGTAACCGACCATAGAATAAAAAAATCTTGGCATAATATCCCAAAAATAATGGATGGCGACTTGAAAAACATTGTCGATGAATTAAGAAAAAATATTATATAAAAAATCATTAAATTAAAAGAGATAAAAAAGAAGACGGTTTTTATACCGTCCTCTTGTTACTTCAATACTTTTTCCGCAAAATCAGCAAATCATTTTTATTTTCAATGATTGTAAATAACCCACTATCAACTAATTTATATACCTGATTATCAATAGCCAATAGCACTTCTTTCTTTTTTATCGCCCCCAAACCCACGGGATATAATCGTATTTCCCCGTTGTTTTTTAATATCCTTGCGATGCCGGCGAAAAATTTTTCCACTTGCAACGCATTATTGGCATATCGCGGAAAACAAAAATCACTTATTATTAAATCAAATGTTCTATCTTTAAATGGCAATTCTTCGCTAATGGCGGCTACGGTTCTTTCTCTAATAACCGGAATATTAAACTCCTTAATATACTTAATGATTTCTTCGGACTTCAAATGTCGCTCATCCATTTCATCAACAGGCAAACTATAGATCGGGTCAACGGAATAAACTACCGTTCCAATGTTCAATTCGTCTACTTCCTTCGCGAATCTTCTTGTTCCCGCGCCAATATCCAAAATTTTTTTTCCGGATATTATTTCAATATCCAAAAACAGATCGAAAAAATACTCCTGAATACATCTTGGTGTTGTCGGTATTTCTCTCCAATGCCAATATCTATTTTCTTCATATTTACTCATTTATATCCTCACTTTCAATTAAGGTAAATGTTTGAATATCAAAAAACATAACAATAAATCATAACATTTTTAAAAAATAAATCAAGAGAATAGACTTGTCAACCGGCTTTTTAGCGGTTCAAATGTTTTACGATGTAACGGACAAGGGCCGTTTTTCTTCAACGCGGCAAAATGTTTTTTCGTGCCATAGCCCTTATTTTTATCAAAACCGTATTGCGGATATTTTTTATGCAAACGCAACATATATTTATCGCGCGTCACTTTCGCTATAATTGACGCCGCGGCGCAGGACATTGTTTTGGCATCGGCTTTAACAATGAATTTTTTTCTATATTTGTCAAAATTTTTATTGCGAAATTCATTACCGTCAATAATTATGAAATCGGGACGAACTTTTAAATTTTTTATCGCTTTCAACATCGCAAGTTGCGTTGCCTGATAAATATTAATTTTATCTATGATTTTTTCCGAAACGCTTGCGACCGCCCAAATAATATTTTTATCTTTTATTAATAATTTATATGCCTTCTCTCTTTTCGCCGAAGATAGTTTCTTGGAATCATTGATTTCTTGAAGATTGTCAGCCCGCTGGCTAATCCGCCCGTAGGCGGAAAAATTGATTGTCCATCTTGGACGGAAAAATTGAAAGCTCGCCGGAAATATTACCGCAGCCGCGGTAATATTTCCGGCGAGCGGTCCGCGTCCCGCCTCATCAACGCCCGCGATAAATTTATAACCCCTTTTACGCAATTTAATTTCTTCCGCAAAATCAGGTTTTTTCCTATTATCCTTTGACATAAAATCAATTTTATGATATTATAATGTAATTTAATATTTGTTCGTTAAAAATTTTTACAGAAGGGAGAAGGGAAATGAAAAAAATCATAAAAATGTCTTTTATACTAGTACTAATAATATACGCATTGGTGATCGGACTGATGCTCGGACTAGCGATGATTAAAATGAGTCGTGGCGATAGTCTCACCGATTTCACGAAAACCGGAATGGTTTTCGTTGAAAAGGGACTAAATGGTCAAGTTTTAGTTGACCTAACGCCTCTTTTGAGAGTTTCCGGCTATTCTGCGCAGAATCCGGAAACGCAAGAGTTTAGTTTTGAAGCGCTTGTAATACCACCAGAAAATTACAATGAATACATGGAAAAAGGGTTAAACGCTACCGAAGGCGTAGTAAGGGAATTGAAAAAACGCGGTGAAAAAGGAGAAATAACGCTACCTGCGTTTAAGATAGTTTCAAGGGTAAATAATGAAAAAGGCGAAGAAGTTTTGGTTACGGAAGGATTCAATCTCCTGACAAATTCCTTAGTTATAATTGCTAAAGAAAATATTACCCAAGAAACATTATGTCAGATAGTAGAAAGTTTAACCCCCGGTTGCTTGATTGAGCAAATAGTCGGGAAAAACGCATTTGAAATCACGATGTCCCTGAAATGCAAAGTTAATCCACTTGAACTCGTAACCGCGCTTTCCGGCCGCGACGAAATTAAATTCGTTGCCCCGCTTTTCATACAATGCGGACCGGACGGTGAAGCGCTGGAAGAAAATCCAGAGCCGAAACCATTGAAAAAGGAATTACCAAAATTTAATATATAAGAAAGGGGCCTGACACAAGTCGGGCCTTTTATAAACCCCGTTAGAAATCTTTAATGAAAATAATTTATTTGATTTTACAAAACACATACATAACACACAACGGATTTCTAACGGGGTAGATTTTCAATTACTGATTTCTTTTATCTCGTTATTTTCAATATACACCACTCTCCTTATTATATTCGTCTCTTTGCCAAAACGATTTACCGCTTTTATTTCCAAAACATTCACACCGTCCGAAAGATTTATTTCCTTATTAAAATAACCATTTTCATCAATAAAAATATTCTGTCCGTTAATTTTCACGAAAGAATCATAATCGGTTCTGCCAACGACATTAAAATTTTGTTCAAAAATTTCCATATCCTGAACCGGATTTTCCAAAATAAGCTTTGGCATAGAAACCAAAAAACCGATTTGATAAACAAAATAACTTATAATGAATATCACGGCTATAGCTATCGCAAAAAAACTGATTACTTTCGGAGTTATATATATTTTACCAAAAAACCCGCCATTAAAATATTTTTTTTCAACATCATTGCCGCCATGAATGTTATAAAAAATTCTTTTTTCTGTTTGGTAAAAATCCGCGATTTCCTGAATTGGAAGTTCTAAAAATTCCGCATATTTTTTTAAAAAACCGCACACATAAACATCGGCCGGTAAATTTTTATAATCCCCCGCCTCAATTCTTTCCAAATATTTAACCGACACTCCAATACATTCAGCCGCTTCTTTTAAACTCACGCCTCGTTTTATCCGTGTTTCTTTTAAACGATCCTTGGTGTGTGAAGGACTTTTTATGTTTTTTTTATTATTTAATAAAACCATTGTTTTGATTTTAGAAATCAAAAACTAATTTTCATAATTATCATTATACGAGTCTTGATTATCTTTTTTAACAAATACTTCCCGCGGTCTTGCTCCGTCAGCCGGACCGACAATTCCTTTTTCTTCAAGCAAATCAAGAAGACGCGCCGCCCGAGCATAGCCAACGCGAAGCCGTCTTTGTAAAAAAGAAGCTGATGCTCTCCCCGCTTCAATTATAATTCTTTCAGCTTCTTCGTAAAGTTCATCGTCTATCACACCATCGCTAAAAGAACCGATTTTCTTATCTTGAACGCCAAGAACATTTTCGTCATAACAAGATTCCGTATCTCGCCCCTCCCTTAAAAATTTCGTAACTTTTTTAACTTCTTTTTCTGAAATAAAAACCCCTTGAAGCCGTCGCGGCTTTGAGGCGTCTCCTGATAAATAAAGCATATCGCCTCTGCCAAGCAATTTTTCCGCTCCCGCCATATCCAAAATCGTCCTTGAATCAACTTGGCTTGCCACCTGAAAAGCTATTCTTGAAGTAATATTGGCTTTAATAAGACCTGTAATTACCTCGACCGATGGCCGTTGAGTGGATACGATTAAATGAATTCCCACGGCTCGCGCCATTTGCGCTAAACGAACAATCGCTCCCTCCATATCTCTGCCATAGGCCGCCATTAAATCCGCCAATTCATCTATAACAATTATAATGTAAGGCATCTGTTCGTTGTGAGAATTTTTATTATAAGAAAGAATATCTTTCACTGAACATCCTTCCAAGATGCGATAACGCGATTCCATTTCGTTGACCGCCCATTTTAAAGTATTTATGGCCTTTGACGGTTCAACTATGACGGGAGTTAAAAGATGCGGAATATCATTATATAAAGTAAGCTCAACTCTTTTCGGATCAATCAAAATAAAACGCAATGTTTCTGGAGAGTTTTTATAAAGCAAACTTAAAATAATATCGTGAATACACACTGATTTTCCGGAACCGGTTGCTCCGGCTATAAGAAGATGCGGCATTCGCGCAATATCGCTAAAAACATTATGTCCGCTAACATCGCGTCCGGCGGCAAACGACAATAAAGAAGAGTTTTTCTGGAATTGCTCCGTTAATAAAAATTTTTTAAGCCGCACAATGGCCATCTTTTTGTTCGGAACTTCAATTCCAACCAACGATCTGCCGGGAATGGGCGCTTCAATCCTTAATGGATGCGCGGCAAGCGCTAAAGATAAATCATTTTGCAAAGAAACGATTTTGGCAAGTTTTACGCCGATTGCCGGTTTTAAGGTAAATTGCGTCACCGTGGGACCGACATTAACATCAGACATTTCCACCTCTATGCCGAAATTTTCAAAAGTCCTTTTTATTATGTTTACATTGGCATTGATATCGCCAATCACCGGCTTACCGGTTTCGTCGTCTAATAAATCAATCGGCGGTAATTTAAAAGCGACATTCTTTTTCGCATCAGAACGCAAAGTTATCAAATCCTCATCCACTGTCTTCCGCGAATTTATTTCTTCATAATTATCTTCCGATTCGCCATCGCCGACTTTACTTACTTTAAATCTCGGTTTCGGCAATATGGAACTGAATAAACCGGCAATCCCTTTTTTCCGGTTTATTTCTTCTGCGTCATTTTCACCGAAAGACAATTTCCCGACTTCCGATTCCAATATCGCATCATTTTTTCTTTTTCCGAAAATCCAAAAAGAATCAAGCGAAGCGTTCAATACTAAAAGAAGTGAAATAAACATTAAGGAAAATAAAATAACAAGCGACGCGCTTACGCTGAAAAATTTTTCCAATGGCATTTTGAAAATCAATCCTAAAAATCCGCCGGCGTTTTCCTCTCCCAAAATAAAATCTAAAATAGCCAAAAAACTCAATGTCAAAACAACCGATCCGAAAAAAGCGGCGTGTCCCCAATTGAATTTACGCAGAGAACGTAAAATAGTAATGGCTAAAATAAAAAATAAAATTGGTAAAAGCCAATAACCGTTTCCGAATAATTTTTTTGCCACGCCGAAATAAAGATAACCGGCGTATCCGGCTTTGCCCAAAAAACTCATTACGGAAATTACCGCTAAAGTAAAAAAACCGATAACTAAAATCCCCCGCTTCGTATCGGACGAGAGACCTTTTTTTTCTTCATTTATTTCTTCGTCTTTTCTTTTTTTATTTTTTCTAAAAATTGACATAAATATACACACACTCTTTAACATTTATCATTATACCAAAAATCAAAGAAACGTAAAATGGACTAATCATCTTTATATAAAAAAACAGCCCCGATATTAAATCGGAACTATTTTTCAAAATTTCATCAATAACAATTATTCTTCCCTAACCCATCTTTTCAATCCCGTTCCCGCCGGAATCAATTTTCCTATAATTACATTTTCTTTTAATCCATATAAATAATCTTTCTTGCCAACAACCGACGCTTCAATAAGGACCCTAGCCGTTTCTTGAAAAGAAGCCGCAGAAAGAAAACTGGATGTCGTTAAAGCCACCTTCGTTATCCCTAAAATAAGAAATTCACATGTGGCAACCTTACCTTGTTTTTTCGCCACTTTTTCATTTTCTTCGTAAAAATAATCTTTTCAATTATATCGCCGGGTAAAAGATTGGTATCCCCGGCATCCTTAACTTGAACCCTGGAAAACATCTGTTTAATAATTACTTCAATATGCTTATCATGCATTTGATCGCCCGCCATACTGTATATGCCTTGAATTTCACGAAGAATATATCGTTGAACTTCTTCTCTGCCGGCCACTCTAAAAAGTTCTTTTAGATCAATATTCCCATCGCAAAGCATCTGCCCTTGATGTACCAGATCGCCCTTGGCAACAGCTAATGTTGTCTTAACCGGTATTATATATTTCAAAATGGAAGATTTTTTATCATCAGACTGAACTTCATCCGTAGATTTAATCATAACAATTTTTTGCTTATTTTCCTCCGCGATAGAAACGACCTTACCGTCGCATTCCGCAATAATAGATTTGCCCTTTGGAATTCTAGCCTCAAATATTTCTTCCACCCTCGGCAAACCTTGCGTAATATCTGCTTCACTGGCAACTCCTCCGGTATGAAAAGTTCTCATTGTTAACTGCGTTCCCGGCTCGCCAATAGCTTGAGCCGTTACAATGCCAATCGCCTCCCCCACTTCAATCAATTTATTCCGTCCCAAATCCTGTCCATAACATTTTTGACATATGCCAAATTTTGTCTTGCAAGCAATTACGGAACGCACGAAAACCTTTTCCATCCCCGATTCTTCTATTTTTTTAGCCGCTTCTTTATCTATCAAATCGCCTTTTTTAACGATTATATCGCCATTTTCATCTTTTATATTCTCCTGAGCGCATCTTCCTTTTATCCTGGAACTAAAAGCATATCCATTTTCGTCGCCATCTTTTTTCCATAAGTTAATTCCATCTTTTCCTTCACAATCTTCCCCCCTAATTACGACATCTTGCGACACATCAACTAACCTTCTTGTGAGATAACCGGCAGTCGCTGTTTTAAGAGCGGTATCCGCCGTTCCTTTTCTTGCGCCATGAGTGGAGATAAAATATTCCAACACGCTTAAGCCTTCTTTGAAACTGCCTTTTACGGGAAGTTCTATCGTATCGCCGGAAGGATTGACCATAAGCCCTCTCATTCCCATAAGCTGAGCGATAACAGGCCAAGATCCTCGCGCGCCGGAATTAACTATCGTATAAATAGGATGAAATTTATCCACAGTCGCAGAAACTTCTTTTGCAATTTGATTAGTGGCTTTAAACCAAATATCAATAGTCAGGGATTTTCTTTCGTCGTTAGTCAATAAACCTTGATTATATTGCTCTTTTATTTTAGCGACATTTTCTTCGGCTTCTTCCAATATTTCTTGCTTTTTTTTCGGAACCCGCAAGTCGTCCATTCCCCAACTAATACCAGATTTGGTGGAATATTTAAAACCTAAATCTTTTAATGCGTCCAAAATATTACCGGTATCTTTTACGCCATAACGATCAATAACATCACTGACTAAAGACCTTAATGACTTTTTATCCATTTCATCGTTTATAAATTCCATATCGGCCGGAAGCACTTCATTAAATAATATTCTTCCCAAACAAGTTTCTATAATACGACTGCCAACGGTAACCGATTCAACATCTTTGTCGATCCGCTTTGATATCCTAACTTTTATACTCGCCTTAATGTCTATTTCTCTGGATTGATAAGCCAAAATAGCTTCTTTTTCATCGGAAAAAATTTTTCCTTCGCCTTTGCGCCCCGGTTGAATTTGAGTCATCCAATAACATCCCAATACTATATCTTTATGCGGCACCGCAACCGGTTCGCCATTGGACGGTTTAAAAATATTATTAGATGCCAACATAATATCCCGCGCTTCTCTCTGCGCTTCTTTAGTAAGTGGAAGATGAACCGCCATTTGATCTCCGTCAAAGTCAGCGTTAAAAGCGGTACAAACCAACGGATGGATTTGGATCGCATCGCCTTCAATCAGAATTGGTTTAAACGCTTGAATACCCAAGCGATGTAAAGTCGGCGCTCTATTTAAAAGCACATACTTTTCCTGAATAACTTCTTCTAAAATTCCCCAAACTTCCGTTACTTCCTGCTCAATCAATCTTCCCGCTCCCCGGACATTATAAGCCAATTCTCTTTCTATAAGTTTACTAATTACAAACGGCCGAAAAAGCTCTAGGGCCATTTTTTTCGGCAACCCGCATTGATCAAGCTTAAGTTCCGGTCCGACAACTATAACCGAACGACCGGAATAATCAACACGCTTTCCCAAAAGATTTTGACGAAATCGTCCGTGTTTTCCCTTCAACATATCGGCTAACGATTTCAATGGTCGCTTCTGACCAGTTGAAGCGGTTATGGTTCCTTGCGTACGCCGCGCGCTATTGTCTATTAAAGCATCAACCGCTTCTTGAAGCATTCTTTTTTCATTACGACAAATAATTTCAGGAGCATTGAGTTCTATTAATTTTTTCAAACGGTTATTTCTGTTAATAACGCGTCTGTATAAATCGTTTACATCCGAGGTGGCATAACGGCCACCGTCTAATTGAACCATTGGTCTTAAATCAGGCGGTATTATGGGAATATGCGTAAGTATCATCCATTCCGGCCGGATATCGGCCCTCAATAAACCCTCAACTAAACGAAACCGTTTCAATATTTTTTTATCTTGAGTTTTTTTACTTAAAATTTCTGCGCTTATTTGATCTCTAAGTTCCACCAAATTTATCTCCTTCAATATCTTTCTTATAGCGCCGGCCCCAAGGTCCGCTTCAAAAATATGAGCATACTTTAAACTTAAACGATAAAATACCGATTCGCTTAAAACCTTAAGCGGTTTTAATTCTTCCAATTCTTCCATCGCCTGATCCATCAATGCTTTAAGTTGATTTTTATCTTTTTGCGTATTTTGCTGTTTTAATTTAATCTTATATTCTCTTTCCAATGATACTAAAACTTCTTGCTTAGCTTTTAAATCAACTTTCATAATAATATAACTCGCAAAATAAATAACCCGCTCTATATCCTGCAACGATATATTCAATATAAGCCCTATGCGCGATGGCACTCCCCTTAAAAACCAAATATGGGAAACCGGCGCAGCGAGTTGAATGTGTCCCATTCTTTCCCTCCGCACGGCGGCTCTTGTAATTTCAACGCCGCATTTATCGCATACGATTCCCTTATATCGTATCCGTTTGTATTTACCGCAATAACACTCCCAATCCTTCTCCGGACCAAAAATTCTTTCGCAAAACAAACCGTCTTTCTCGGATTTTTGAGTCCTATAATTTATAGTTTCCGGCTTCAATACCTCTCCATGAGACCAGCCCAAAATAACTTCCGGGGAAGCTACGCTTAATTTTAACGCCTTAAAATCAACTAATCTGGACAATTTTTTAATAAATGCGCAAATTATCGTAATTGTCAAAAACCATTTAAACAATTACATCATTCACGACATAAACTTTATGAATTTTTTACTTTTTTTCAATAATATTTTTTTTTGATTCTTCATGCGTTATAATTTCGACATTAAGACACAATCCTCTTAATTCATTAAGTAAAACATAAAAAGATGCCGGAACATTAGGATTCTTAATTACTCTATTTCTTATAATAGAATCGTAGGCCGCGGCCCTTCCCAAAACATCATCTGATTTTATCGTAAGCATTTCCTGGAGCGTATGCGCGGCGCCATAACCTTCAAGAGCCCAAACCTCCATTTCGCCAAATCTCTGTCCGCCAAATTGCGCTTTTCCACCCAATGGTTGTTGTGTGATAAGAGAATACGGACCAATTGAACGCATATGAATCTTGTCCTCAACCAAATGATGAAGTTTCATTATATATATATAACCGACTGTTACCATTTGATCAAATGACTCGCCCGTTCTGCCGTCATAAAGTTTCATTTTACCCGATTCATTAAATCCCGCGCGTTTTAATTCTTTTTTAATATCTTCTTCGGGAACACCATTTAGAACCGGACTTAATGCCTTATAACCGAGATTTTTTGCCGCCATACCCAAGTGCGTTTCCAAAATTTGCCCAATATTCATTCTAGAAGCAACGCCCAGGGGATTCAGAATAATATCAACCGGCGTTCCATCTTCCATATAGGGCATCTCTTCAACTGGCAATATTTTTGACACTACCCCTTTGTTCCCATGTCTGCCCGCCATCTTATCGCCTGCCGCTATTTTTCTTAATTGAGCCACTTCAACCTGAATAGATTTAATCACTCCGGAAGGAAGTTTATCGCCCTGATCGCGCGAAAGTATTCGAACACCAACGACTCTGCCACGTTTACCATGAGCCAATACCAAAGAAGTATCTTTAACATCCCTTGCTTTCTCTCCAAAAATAGCGCGTAAAAGCCGTTCTTCCGGCGTTAAATCAGCTTCACCCTTTGGTGAAATTTTACCAACTAAAATACTTAAAGGAAAAACATCGGCCCCTATCCTTATTATCCCGTCTTCATTTAAATCCTTTAATTTTTCTTCTCCAACATTGGGAATATCGGGAGTTGTAATCTCCGGTCCTAATTTTGTATCCCGGACATCACAAATAAAATTTTCAATATGTATTGAAGTATAACGATCATCTTGCACCAATTTTTCTGAAATAATTATAGCATCCTCGAAATTAGCTCCGGCCCAAGGCATAAACGCGACTAAAATGTTTTGACCCAAAGCCAACTCCCCATTATCGGTTGACGCGCCATCCGCTATAGCATCTCCCTTTTTAACTATATCGAACTTTTTAACCAAAGATCTATTATGAATACAAGTAAACTGATTAGAACGACTAAAAATATTAAGACGATAATCTATAAACCTATCTTTTGTATTTTTAGATTCCTTATTTTCTATCAAAATATGGTTTGCATCCGCCTCTTTTACAGTTCCGTCCTGTATCGCAACAATGACTTGCCCTGAATCCATCGCCGCTTTTTGCTCAAGACCCGTACCGACAAAAGCGGCCTGCGGCGCAATACAAGATACCGCCTGTCTTTGCATATTTGATCCCATTAAAGCTCTATTAGCATCATCATGTTCCAAGAAAGGAATCAAGGAAGCGGCAACGCTAAAAGGTTGTTTTGGAGAAATATCAATAAAATCAATGGCATCACGATCCGCTATCCCCGGTTCGCCCTTTATTCTGGCTGCCACTTTTTTTGTTAAAAAACGACCATTTTCATCGTATTGCACACCGGCTTCGGCAATATTATATTTTTCGTCTTCCGAAGCGTCCAAATAAATAATTTCATCGGTTATTCGCCCTTTAGAAACTTTACGATATGGAGTTTCTATAAAACCATATTTATTTACCTTTGAATAACAGGCAAGATGGCTTATTAATCCGATATTTTGACCTTCTGGCGTTTGAATCGGACAGATTCTTCCGTAAAAACTTGGATGCACATCGCGAACTTCAAAACCGGCGCGATCTCTTATCAACCCTCCGGGACCCATAGTGGAAAGCCGTCTTTTATGCTCAAGTTCAGCCAATGGATTAATTTGATCCATAAATTGTGAAAGCTGCGAAGAAGTAAAAAATTCTTTGATAGACGCCGTGAACGGCCTTATATTCACAAGCTGAGCGGGCATTATGTTTGTCGTGTCCAAAGTGCTCATTCTATCCTTAATTATTCTTTCCATTCTTGCCAACCCTATCCGTAATTTATTTTGCAAAAGTTCACCTAAAGCCCTCACTCGCCTATTGCCCAAATGATCTATATCATCAGGTTTTGCGTTGGGATTATTGTTTAATTTTATAATCTCGCTTATAATCGCCACCAAATCTTCCTTATTTAAAATTCTGCCTTTTTCTTCCGATGTTTTAAGATTTAACCGTTGGTTCAATTTATATCTGCCCACTCTGGAAATATCATAACGGCTGAAATTAAAAAACATTCCCTCAACTAACTGACGAGCATTATCTGCCGTAGCAAGGTCGCCGGGACGAATTCTTTTATATATTTCAACAAAAGATTCCATTTTATTCTTCGCAATATCTTTCTCTAATGTTGATTTTATAAATTTAACATTCGGATTAACATCAACATCCTTAAATGCTTTTTGTATTTCTTCATTAGTCTCCAATCCGAAAACTCTCAATAAAGAAGTAACGGGCATTTTTCGCTTGCGATCAATCCGCACATAAATTACACCTGTCAAATCTGTTTCAAATTCCAACCATGCGCCACGATTCGGTATAATCTTACCGCCGAAAAGCTGACGCATTTTATATGAATTTGCGGAAAAGAAAACGCCCGGAGATCTTATAAGTTGCGACACAACGACTCTCTCTACGCCGTTAACAATAAAAGTTCCCCTGTTAGTCATAACGGGAAAATCGCCAAGATATATATCTTGTTCTTTAATTTCTCCGTCTTTTTTAATAAGTAAAGATAATTTGCATCTCAAAGCGGCTTCAAAGGAGGTATTGTGCTCCTTGGCTTTCATTTCGTCATATTTCGGTTCATCAAAACGATAATCGCCAAAACTAAGTTCCATTATTTTACCCGTAGCGTCTTTGATGGGAGATATTTCTTGAAATAATTCTTTAAGTCCCTCATCCATAAACCAATTACAAGAATCAGTTTGCATATTAATAAGATTGGGTATGGGGTAAATTTCCGCCCGAAAATTTGAAAAATGTTTGCGCATAGTATAATTACGATATATAACGCGAAATATAATAGAAAACCGCGAATTTACAATAAATAATCCGTGGTTTTATTTTACAAAAATAGGCACAAAAACATCCCAAAGAATAATCAAAACCTTGGGTTGTATTTTAGTTATTTAAAAAATAAATTAAAAAAATAATTATCCAACAAAAATTAAATATTTATAAATGCGCAATTAAAAATTGCCGATAAATAATGCAAAAACAGTATAAATAATATTATATTCCCGCTAAAAAATTTGTCAAGGGCAAAAGTAGCATATGCAACATTTTATTTACAGTAACCGATTATTTTTTACCTTCGTATCAACACTGGCGTTTTTAGGTCGGCGAAATTATAAACTTCTTCCGCGTCGCCAATGCCTAAACGCACGCAACCGTGAGACACCGCTTTTCCCATATCAGCGGAGGTTTCCCGTATACCATTGATAAATGGTAATTCATGGAAGCCATTCTCCGTTGAGCCGACATAATAAATACCCATCCAAAAAGGCATTTTCCAGCGCTGTCCCGAAATGCCTCCGTAAGCCACTGGCCATTTGCTTAAAATAGAGAAATTGCCTGTTTTAGTGGCATGACTCGGACGCCCGCTGGAAATTACATATTCTTTCAAAATTTTCTTATTTTCCCATATTTGCATTCGTTGCGTACTAAGATTTATTTCTATGCACTTAATAGGCGTTTCCTCGCATCTTTGAAGTTTTTGCAACACTTGCTCATCTATTATAGTTTGCGAGGCGCCACTCTGCGGCAATCTTTGCGGTGAAATCTCTGATAAATCAACCAAATAAAATTCATCATTAGGTTCAGAATCCGACTTGACTATTTTTACAACGCCGATTTTATCCCAACCAAATAACCGAAAAATTTTATTGACGACAGAAGCGCCGAATTTATCACCATTACTTTGAACGCGCAAATTATAAATCTGATTATTTTCAAGCAGTTTTAATGGCACAATTACTAATTCTTTTTTTGACGATGACCAGATAAAATCAATTGGCGTATCGGGCTTAATTTCAAAACGCTCTTCAAGCGCAGATATTTCTTGCGGTTCGTTAAATAATAACTTTATAATTCCGGTTGAATTAATATTTTCTGAAATCAACTTTATTTCAACATCGCCTGATTGAAAATACAAAGAAAAAAATAACACTATGCCAAAAAAAACAAATATTAAAATGAAGAATAAATATTTAGAAAAATTCATTTTATTTTGAATTAAATTTTACCGTTTATTATTCTACGCTATCAAGAATGAATCCTGATGCTTTCCAAGAAACCCATGGTTATAAAACTGGCCAATAAGCTGCTGCCGCCATAACTTAAAAAAGGGAAAGTTAAACCGGTTATAGGAAAAAACCCAACATTCATTCCGATATTAATTACGACTTGAGAGAATATAATTAAACAAATTCCGGTAACGCATAAACGGGCAAAATTATTTGAAGAAAATAAAAATATTCTAATCATTCTATATAGTATAAAACTTAAAAGCAATATTAAAAATATCATTCCTAAACCGCCCCATTCTTCAATAAAAGAAGCAAATATAAAATCGGTATGGGCTTCCGGTAAAAATCCGAGCAGCGCCTGTGAACCGCGCCCCAAACCTTTGCCCCAAAAACCGGCGGATCCGATTGATACCAACGACTGAATTAAATTATAACCATGCCCCAATGGATCAATGTCCGGCCTGAGATAGAAAAGAATCCTGGCCTTCTGATAATCTTTCAAAATTAAAAACCATCCCATTATAGCCGCTATCGCGCCACTACCCAAAATAATTCCAAAATGATATGGTTTTATTCCGGTAATCATAATAATACCGAACCATAAAATAAATAAGACTGTTGCCATACCCAAGTCGGGCTGTATAAAAATTAAAAATCCGGGAATCCCGACATAAATGCCGGAAATTATAATATGCTTTATTTTATACATTTCTATATGTCGAATAGAAAAATATTTCGCCAGTAAAAAAACTAAAATCAACTTTGCGAATTCAGCCGGCTGAAAATTAAAATTAATAATTCTAAACCAACTTGCGGCGCCGCGAATTTTAAAATTAACCGCCAAAAGCAAAATTAAAAGTACAACGATAATAATATAAAGAAATATGACCATAATTGAATGATCTTTAAAAATACGATAATCGATAAATCCCGTTAAAAAAAACATAGCGATTCCGATTCCTCCCCATATCAATTGTTTTTTAAAAAAATCCGCGTTTTCATTAATGCTATATATGGTTAAAAGCCCGATAAGGAAAAGCAAAATAATAGCCGCAAAAAGCAACCAATCAAATTTTTTGAAATATCGGGATATTGAAAACATTTAGTATTTAGTATTTAGTATTTAGTATTTTTTCTTTCAAATATTGTCCGGTGAAAGATTCTTTAATGTCGGCTACATCGCGCGCCGTTCCTTCGGCAATAATTCTACCGCCACTATCTCCTCCTCCGGGTCCCAGATCAATAATCCAATCCGCATTAACCAATACATCAAGATTATGTTCAATAACCAAAACGGTATTTTTCTTTTCAACCAATTTCTTTAAAACTCCAAGTAATTTTTTAATATCGTCAAAATGAAGACCGGTTGTCGGTTCGTCCAAAATATAAAGCGTTTTACCAGTTTCACGCCGCGAAAGTTCAGTTGCCAATTTAATTCGTTGAGCCTCTCCTCCGGACAAAGTCGGCGCCGGCTGGCCTAATTTAATATAACCTAATCCCACTTCGGAAATTGTTTTTAATTTATTTTTAACGGCGGCGATATTATTAAAAAATCCTATCGCTTCATCAATGCTCATATTTAAAATTTCGGCGATATTTTTTCCGCGATATTCAATCTCCAAAATATTTTTACAGAATCGCGCGCCGCGACATTCTTCGCATTCCACATATACATCCGGTAAAAAATACATTTCAATTTTTTTCATTCCCTGCCCTTCGCACTCCTCGCATCTGCCTCCCTTTACATTAAAACTAAACTTTCCCGCTTCGTATCCGCGAAGCTTGGCTTCCCGCGTTTGAACAAAAAGATTGCGAATCAAGGTAAACATACCCGTATAGGTGGCGGAATTGGAACGAGGCGTGCGTCCAATCGGAGATTGATCAACCACCACGATCTTGTCAATGTTTTCCACGCCTTTAAGCATTTTATGCGCGCCAACATTTGTTTTCGCCTGATAAAATTTCTTCAAAAGAGAATTAGCCAAAATATCATTCACCAATGTGCTCTTTCCCGATCCGGAAACGCCGCTTACGCACACTAATTTTCCAATCGGTATTTTAACATCAATATTTTTTAAATTATGTTCAGCGGCTCCGATAATTTCCAAATAATTACTATCTATTTTAATATTTTTTCTTACGGATGTAAAAAATTTCCGCAAATTATCCATTCCAACGACTTTTTTTCCCGATAAATATTCCCCCGTTAAATTATCGTCTTTCAAAATATCTTTGGGTGTTCCGGAAAAAACAACCCGTCCTCCCTTTTGACCGGCGCCGGGACCGATATCAATAATCCAATCAGCCTCTCTGATTGTTTGCTCATCGTGTTCAACCACTATAACCGTATTACCCGCATCGCGTAATCCTTTGAGCGTGCGAATTAACTTCTCTTGATCTTTTTGATGAAGTCCGATTGACGGTTCATCTAACACATATACGACTCCGCTTAAACCGGAACCTATTTGCGTAGCCAAACGGATCCTTTGCGATTCTCCTCCGGAAAGAGTGGACATAGGCCTGTTAAGCGCCACATAATCAAGCCCAACATTAGATAAAAATCCTAAACGCGATAAAATTTCTTTGACAATAGGACGAATAATATTTTGTTCATTTTTGGAAAATTCCGATAATCTTCCAGTTTTATCTTTGTCTCCCGAAATATCTTCAAAAAAAACGACCGCCTCCGAAACAGTCATTTCTGAAATTTTATCAATTCCCATATCATTGAATTTAACGGCTAAAGCTTCACGACACAATCTTTTCCCGCGACAAAGCGGACACTCTTTCACGATCATATACTTTTCTATTTCGGAACGGATAAAATCAGAATCCGCTTCGCGGTATTTTTTTTCTAATTGTCCAATTATGCCGTCGATGCCACTTTCTTTTTCTCCGTAAAGAAGTAAGTTTATTTTTTTTGAATCCAATTTTATAATCGGCGTATTTAAAGAAATCCCATACTTTTCCGCAAGTTCTAAAATAAAACGCCAATGCCAATTCTGCTTCCCTATTCCATGCGACATAAAAACCAAAAGTTTTATAGCGCCCTCGGCTAATGTTAAATTTTTATTAGGTATTATTAAATTCGGATCAATTTCCTGTTTATTGCCCAAACCGGCGCATTCCGGACAAGCGCCATAGTGGCTGTTGAAAGAAAAAAGCCGCGGACTAATTTCCGGAAAATTAAAATTACATATAGGGCAAACAAAAAACCGGTTAAAATTAAAATCTTTTTCAATCTTTTGCAATTTATTGCTTACGAAAACAATCAAAAACCCTTCGCCGATTTTAAGAGCCGTCTCCACCGAATCAACAACTCTTTCTTTTTTAATTTCCTCATCAACAATTAAACTGTCAATAACTATTTCTATATTATGCTTTTCATTTTTATTGATTTTAATTTCCGATATTTCTTCAATAGGGTAAATAATGCCGTCAATTCTAACGCGCAAATAACCCATTTTTTCTATCTTTTCCAAAAGACCAGTAAATTCTCCTTTCCGATTTTTTATCATTGGAGATAAAATCACTATTTTTGACGGCTGAGGAATTTTTAAAATTTCTTTAACAATTTGCCTAACACTTTGTTTGACAACTTTTCCGCCACAAATCGGACAACAAGGAATCCCCTTCTTAGCGAATAAAATCCGCAAATAATCATAAATTTCCGTGTTTGTTCCCACGGTTGACCGTGGATTATGAGAAACGGATCGCTGATCAATGGAAATGGCGGGAGAAAGACCCTCTATTTTATCCACATCGGGCTTATCCATAACACCCAAAAATTGCCTTGCGTATGCCGATAAACTTTCAACATACCTTCTTTGCCCTTCGGCATAAATAGTATCAAAGGCCAAAGACGATTTTCCCGAACCGGAAAGACCGGTAATCACGACCAATTTATTGCGCGGAATATCCACATCAATATTCTTTAAATTGTTAACCCGCGCGCCACGAATTTTTATATAATCGTTTTTCATACTCTAAATACTAAATATCTGCCTACGGCAGATCTCCCGTAGGGAGACTGATTTTATCCAAATATTGCATTATTTTATCTTTAAATTTTTCCTCATTAAATTCCATTGACCCTTGCTTAATAATGTCCGAATTATAATTTTTATAATTTTCCAAAATCCGGCGGACTCCATCGGCTAAAACCGCCGGTTCCAAATCGTCAAAAAATTCACCGGACACGCCTTCAACAACAGTTTCCATCACTCCTCCTCGCCTGAAAGCAAGCACCGGCTTCCCGAATGACATTGCCTCAACGGCCGTAATTCCAAAATCTTCTTCCCCGGGAAAAATAAATGCCTTGCATCCGGAATAATATCCGATCATGGCTTCATCTTCCAACCAACCCAAAAATTTAATATTCGGTTTTGCCATTTTTTGAAGCCGGTGCCTATCATCGCCGTAGCCGATAATTACAAGCGGAAGTTCTAATTTATTAAAAGCCTCAATGGCAATATCTATTCGTTTGTAATAACGAAGCTGAGAAATAATCAAAAAATAATCTTTAATCTCCGGTAATTTATCGCTAATATCGCGAATATTAACGGGCGGATAAATCACTTCCGCGTCGCGCCTATAAAATTTCTTAATTCGTTCTTTGGTAAAATTTGAATTGGCGATAAAATAATCCACCCGAGCTTCGCAATGTCTGTCCCATATTCTCATATAATGCAAAACTATTTTGGTAAAAATTCCCTTTAATCCCCTGAAAGCGGAATGAGATTTTTTATATTCATAGTAATAATCCCATGCAAATCTCATTGGCGCGTGGCAATAGCAAATATGCGTTGTTTTCGGTTTTGTCACCACGCCTTTAGCAAAAGCCGAACTGGAGGAAATAACTAAATCATACTCCGATAAATCAAACGATTCAACCGCCAATGGTAAAAACGGCAGTAAATATTTCGGTTTTTTCCAAAAATAGGGAATTTTTTGAACAAAAGATGCGTAAATTTTAACATTTGGAAAATATTTTTCCGCGATTTTTTTATCATAACAAATAACATAAATCGGCGCTTCCGGAAACATTTCATGAAACGATTTCAAAACCCTTTCGGCCCCGCCGAAACATAAAAGATAATCGTGAATTAAAGCTATTTTTTTATTTTGCAAATCTTGACTTTTATTTTGCATAGTTTTATAATCCATATACTATAAAAAGTATCTTAAAAAAATTTATAAAGGGAGTACGCTATGAACAAGGTAAGAATAGTGCTGATATTACTCATAATTGGTGCGGGGCTTTTATTTGGATTATATGTAGGTTTCTTCTTTTGCTTTATTGGCGGTATTGTTCAGGTCATCAATGAAATAAAGTCTCCGAATATAAACTCCCTAATACTGGCATTAGGGGTAATAAGAATCCTATTCTCTTATATCGTAGGCTGGATATCCACCCTTTTTATTATTATCCCCGGCCTCAAAATGCTATGCAAATGATAATCTAAAAAATCGCGGCTCGAATTGGGTTAAAACCAATTCGAGCTTTTTTATTCCAAAACCCGATCCAATAAAACATTCAGCGTTTCCCGCGCGCATTTTTCCCAACTGAATTTTTTTATATTTTCATATCCCTTATTTATCATATCGTTTCGTAAATTTTCATCAGTCAATAACGCATACATTTTGTCCGCAATATCATTATAACCGTTCGGGTCAACATATAAAGCCCCCCGTCCGCCAACCTCCGGCATACTGGAAATATTGGACGAAATCACCGGCACTCCCCTTGCCTGCGCTTCCAAAATCGGCATACCGAAACCTTCATAAAAAGATGGAAACAAAAATAATGAAGCATTGTTATATAACCGTTCTTTTTCTTCATTATCTACATATCCAGTTTCTATAATAGTATTTTTGTATTTGGTATGCAGTATTTGGTATTTTATCTTTTCATAACCAAAGCCAGGCGATCCCGCTAAAATCAGTTTATGCGGCAATTTGTATTTTTCCTTAAATATTTCAAACGCTTTAATTATACCGACAATATTTTTTTTCAACTCAATGCGTCCGATGTATAAAATATAATTTTTGAATTCTTGCCCGCCTAAATTTTTAGCGAAAATTTTGGCGGGTGGAATTTCGGATTTTTCTACGCCATGATGTATTACTTTAATCTTTTTCTCACTAACTCCATATAATTCCACTAAATCTTTCTTTGTATTATTTGATACTGTTGTTATTTTTCTCGCGTTGCGCGCCGCATATTTCGTTGACCATCGCAAATATTTACTAAACCAAAATGGATAATGTTCCGGAAAATATTCATATTCCAAACCATGTATCGCCACAACGGAATTTCGCGAATGAACAATCGGCAAAACATGCGCCGGAATAAACAAAACATCACATTCTTTTTTCAGCATTTCCAAAGATAACCTCGCCTGCGTCCACGCGAACGCCGACCATTTTAAAATCCTAATCTCAAAATTTTCCGGCAAATCAAATCCTAAATCGCCACCTTTATCGGTATATAATAAAAAATGATGTTCCCGCGCTTCCGGAAGCATCGCCAAATGCTTAATCAACTGAAAAGCGTATTCTTCTACGCCGGTTTTTTGTTTTTTAAAAGCGGCAATTGAATGGATACCGATAATCATTAGAAATTATCACCCTTCGGGTGACCACCCGCAGGGTGGAAAATTACTTCTTACTCATTATACTTCTCTTGTAAATCTCTAAATTATCTAAAACAACGCCCGTTCCTTTTGCCACGCAAAGCAACGGATCGTCGGCAATATAACACGGAACTCCGATCGCTTCGCATATTAACCTGTCAATATTGCGCAACAAGGCGCCTCCTCCGGAAATAATAATACCCTTGTCCATAATATCGGCCGATAATTCCGGCGGCGTTTCGCGAAGAACGATTTTTATGGAATGTATAATTTCCCTCAACTCATCCACAATCGCTTCCGTGATTTCATTGCTTTTTATTTTTATGGCTTTGGGCATACCGGCGATTAAATCGCGTCCGCGAATTTCCATAGCCATTTCCTTATCTTTTGATAATGGGATCGCGCTCCCGATGGAAATTTTTATTTCTTCCGCAGTCCTGTCTCCAATCGCTAAATTATATTTTTTCTTAATATATTCCGCGATGGCGGAATCAATTTTGTTGCCTCCAACGCGAGTGGAAGACCACGATACTATGCCGCCGAGAGAAATCACA
>JBBTRL010000021.1:4077-10190 GCA_038065195.1 Patescibacteria group bacterium | reverse complement strand
AAAGATAATCAAAATAATAAGCAAGAGCCGGAAGGCAATAAAATTATGGAGCAGAAAAATTTACAATGGGAAAAAGCGCAGGAAATGAAAATTGATGCCAATAAAAATTACGAAGCCGTCATAAAAACTTCGGAAGGCGATATGGCGTTTAAACTTTTTGCCAGTGAGACACCGATAACCGTTAATAATTTTGTTTTTTTGGCGCGGCAAGGATTTTACGACAATGTAAAATTTCACCGTATAATAAAAGATTTTATGATTCAAAGTGGCGATCCGAAAGGCGATGGTACCGGCGGTTCGGGATATAAATTTAACGATGAACCGGTAACACGCGATTACGACCGTGGAATTTTGGCAATGGCAAATTCTGGCCCGAATACTAATGGCAGTCAATTTTTTATAATGCATAAAAATTATCCGTTGCCGAAAAATTATGTAATTTTCGGAAAACTTATGGACGGTTTTGATATTTTGGATAAAATTGCCGAAACACCGGTCGCGGTCAATCGTTTTGGAGAATTATCTTTGCCGATAAAAAATATTCTTATCAATAGCGTAGAAATTATTGAAAAATAAAAAAACCGGTTTTTAAACCAGTCATAATGAAAAAAAATATTGCAATAAAATTAATTTTATTTTTAGCGGCTTTCGGAATAATCGTATCTGTTTACGCTTTGGCTCATCATTTTGAACTTGCCAAAGGAGAATTTTGTTCCATTAGCGATGTTTTGGATTGCGATAAGGTTGATAGAAGTGTTTATTCTGAAATTTTTGGCGTGCCGGTGGCGCTTTTGGGAATTATTTTTTATGTTTCTATTTTTGTGTTGGCGTTGATAAAATTTTTGCGACCGGTAATGGGCGCAACGGAAGATTTTTACCAAAAAGCGCTTTTTTATTTATCGGCGATTGGTTTGCTTTTTACTCTTTACCTTAATTTTGTGGAAGCATTTTTTATCAAAAGTTTTTGTTTGGTGTGTTTAATATCTTTTGCGGCGGTAATCGGTATTTTCGCAATCGTTTTTATTGGTCTAGAAAATGAGTAAACCCCGTTAGAAACTTACCCCATTAAAGATAAATCCTTAATGGGGTTTATGCGGGGTATTATGTTTCTAACGGGGTAAACTTTATTTTTATATAAGCGGTTCTTTTTGCGAGGAAGAGCTGTTTTTTTTATCACTTGTTTTATCGTTTGGCTTTGTTTTTGATTCTGTCGCGATGTGTTTAACTAGTTGTACTTCTTCGGCGATTTTGCGTTTTGCTTCCTCAATGCCGATAGCATAATTTTCACGGCTATAGTTTATGATCTCTTGGCTATACGATTGATGTTGGGCCGGTAAAACACCGAGAGTTTCGGCGGAAAACGGATCATAGGTTTCTCCGTCAATCGCCATTTTTATGTAAAATTCGCGAACACCTAAATTTATCATATCCTTTGCTTTAAAAATGGGCGTCATTTCGTCTTCCAGTTTTTTAGCGTCTTCTCCGCCGATGCGGAATATTGTCATGGAACCGATGTTGCCAAGAACAGTTGCCATGACTTCGGGAAGAAGTTGGGCCATGTATTGGTGAGCCACGGTCATAGCTATTCCGTATTTTCTTGATTCGGAAAAAAGATTTTCAAAAGTATCAGTCATTAAATTATGGAACTCGTCAACATAGATATAGAAGTCCTTGCGTTCTTGCTCCGGAATATTAGCCCTGCTCATTCCCGCTTGATGAATTTTTGTAATAAACATTGAACCGAAAAAACTGGCGTTTTCTTCGCCTAATTTTCCTTTGGAAAGCGATACGAGAAGAATTTTTTGTTTATTCATTATTTCTTCAAAATCAATTTTATTTTCTTTCTGGCCGAAAATATTGCGAAGAAGGGGGTTTGACAAAAATTGCCCCAATTTATTTACGAGAGGAATAATCGCTTCTGTGTCAAATTTTTCCGACCAATCCGCGAATTCAATAGCCCAAAATCGGCGAACCATATCGTCTTCAATATATTCAATAACGCGTTGTCTGTATTCGCGATCGGTAAGCATAGAAATCATTCCGCGCATAGTGGCTTCCGGATAATCAAGAAGAGCGAGAGAGGTAAATCTGAAAACATGTTCAAGTCGCGGCGTCCAATTAGCGCCGAATTGTTTTTTCAGGACCTCAATCAATCCTTGGGTAATTTGATGTTTTAATTCCGGATCAATATTTTTCAAGGGATTAAAAGATACGGGATAGGCGGTATCCGAGGGGTTGATTAAGATGACATCTTGGATTCTCGTTTTGGGAATAAAATCCAGAATATCATCAATAAGGTCTCCGTGGGGATCAATCAAGCAAACACCATGGCCATAGGCGATGTCCTGACGGATTAACAGTTCCAACATTTTTGATTTTCCCACGCCACTTTTGCCGATAATATAAAGATGGCGGCGACGATCGGCGCGTTTGATGCCGAAGACGAATTTTTTTTCTTCTAGCGCCGCTTCGTAATTCGTGCGACCAAAAAAAGAACATAGGCGCGGATCCACTTTTTTATAAACCGGAAGTTCCGGTGGCGGAGGCGCGTATTTTATTATTTTTATTTTTGATCTGGTTGGCATACTCAGTACATCAACTTCCAGTTACCAAATACTATTTTTTGGCATTATAGAAGTTGATTAATTTTAAACTCAGACATAATTTAATAATAACATTTATTATGGAGAAAGTTCAAATTTTTACTGGACTTTTATCGGTTTTTGTTTTATTATTTTATGATTCTTTGAAAATAGAATAGACGAAAATTTATAAAATTTTATATGAAAGGGAAGAAAATGGAAACATACGATATTATAGTAATCGGCGCCGGTCCTGGTGGGATCGCGGCGGCAAAGGAAGCGAGGCGGTTGGGTGCGAGCGTCGCGCTTATAGAAAAAGAAAAAATTGGAGGGGTGTGTCTTAATCGGGGTTGTATTCCAACGAAATCTTTAATAAATAAAGCGAAAGTTTTTAAAGAAACGCAAAAAAATATCAGTAAAGGTATTTTTCGCGGAAGTATTAATGCGGAATGGTCCAAGATATTGGAAGATGCTATTTCGGTCGTAAAAATAAATCATGGCGGTATGGAAAACGCGGTAAAATCTATCGGCATTGAGTTATATTATGGTAAAGCTGCGATACTTTTCGGCAATAAAGTGATGGTGAAAAAAAATAATGGCCAAGAGATTGAATTGGATTATAAAAAAGGCGTTGTTGTTGCTACCGGTTCCGAACCCAAGAGATTTGAAGAATTTAGCCAATTTGAGGGCGATGCGGTTTTATATAGCGATGACATTTTTAAATTACAAGAATTGCCAAAGAAAATTTTGATTGTCGGCGGTGGAGCGATGGGATGCGAATTCGCGTCTCTTTTTGCGAATCTCAACGCAGAAGTTATTCTTGTTGAATATTTTTCAACACTTTTGCCAAAAATTCTGGATGAAGATTTTTCGCGAAATACAATAATGCGTGAATTCAAGAAACCGCCGAAGAAAATCAATGTCATTACCGGAGCTTCGCTTAAAAATATCGATAAAGATAATTTTGGGAAAATAACAGTGGCATTGTCCGATAATCAATTTTTAGAAGTTGACAAGATTTTGATTGCCGTTGGACGAACGGTAAATTTGGAAGTTTTGAGCGACTTGAAGTTGGAAGATATTGTTGGTAAAAGTATTGTATTTATCGGCGATGCAAAAAGCGTTAATGGAATGGCTTATGTTGCTGAAAAAGAAGGGGTGGATGCGGTTAATTTTTTGATAAAAGAAGTAAGTTGCGAATTTTGCATTCATACGAATAGTTTGATTTGTTCATCTCGCACTATGGAAATTTCTCAATGTTTTAGTAAAAATATCGCGATTCCTTATATCGTTTTCAGTGATCCGGAAATTGCCGTTGTTGGTTTGACAGAGAAATCGGCCGCCGAAAAGGGAATTAAAGTTAAAATTGCAAAATATCTTTATCGTCAAATGGGAAGGTCTCATTGCGACGGTGAGATAGCGGGTGAAGTAAAAATGCTTGTAAGTGCTGGTAGTGATAAAGTTATCGGTGTTCAGCTTTTTGGAGCTTGCGCGACCGAAATAATTCAAATCGCTTCTATATTAATGCATACCGGTATGAATTATCAGGAATGGATAGAAATGATTTGGCCACATCCTGTATATTGTGAGATTTTTAAAGAGGCGTTAAAAAATTTAAAATAAAAAAATATAATCTTCCGGCAAAAAGCTGGAAGATTTTTTATACTTTGAATTATAAAATATTTTAATTTAAGTTTTTACGCCCCGTCTACCTAAGGTAGACGGGGCGTAAAACGGCATTTTGTAATTTAAGTTTTTATGTATATTATCCATATTATTAGCGATTTTGCAATATATTATTTTTAAATAAATTATGTTAATATATTATGATGTTCTTTAAAATAATATTTTCTGTATTTATATAATTTTAGAAAGGAGAAGGTTTTGTTTAGAAAAATATCATTTAGTTTGATGGTTATATTGTTTTTTTCGTATTGCGCGACGGCGGGAGAATCCGTTTTTAGTAAGTATGATATTTTTGATTGCAGGACTGGCGAATTTGTCAGCGTGGAACAATTTGAAAGAGAAGTTCTAAAAAATGATATAATTTATTCATTGGAAAGTCATGATAATATTGGTCATCATATAATTCAAGAAGAATTGGCAGGATTGGTATCTACTATGAATATCGGCAAGACGGTTTTTGCCCACGAATTTTTTATAAAAAATTGTTACGGTCATCAAGAATTACTAGATAAGTTGAGTAGGGGAGAAATTGCTATTAATGAATTTTTGGATTCCGTGAAATATACTATGGATAATACGGAAGAATTTTCGTCTATTTTTGAAATTATCGCCGAAGGAAATATAAAACCATTGGCGCTTAGTATACCTATGCCGTTTTCCGGAGAAATAATTTCCGAGTTTACGGTTACTACAAAAAAATTGCGAGGAAATATTTTTAAAAAGAATTGGCCGAATGATAAAAAAATGTTTCCGACACAAGAGATGCTTGATGAAAGTTATAAATCTTTAACCGAAGGCGAAAAGTCATTTTTGCCACAGGACGGTTTTAAAATTCTTTGTAATAAAAATCTTCACGAATTTTTACTCCCGAATTTTAATATGGGAATACGGCATAGCAATATTACTCCGGAAGAATTTCATTTAAGTTTTTGGTTGATGAATGAAATTATGGCGCGTTCAATTATGGAATTTTTAGATGCGAATAAAGATTATAAGATGATTGTCGGTACGGGAATTAATCACGGTATTTTCAAAAATGGCATAAGGGCGTCCGTAGTCGCGCGAAAACCGGAATTGAAACAACTTACTATTTTTCCAATGGTGGCTAAAAATTTTCATTTAAGTCCCGATATGATGCAATACATAATTGAATTTGGATTAGCCGATTATATTGTGGTTTTAAAAAAAGAGGTTCCTTGAAAGGGGGGACCTTTTAATTTTGTTGCGATTATAATATACTTATGAATATTGATAATAATTATTTTTAATTAAAATTTTATTTTATGAAAGATAATTTATTTATAGTTGTCGCGATAATTTTAGCCGGTATTATAATAAGCGGCGCGATAATTTATAAAGGCGACGATAATATAAATAATATCAATACCGTGCCTATTGCCGGCAACGATAATAATAATTTTCGTCTTATGGAAGATGATGATGTTTTCAAGGGGAATCCGGACGCGCCGGTGATTATAGTTGAATTTAGCGATTTTCAATGTCCGTTTTGCGCCACTTTTTATCAGAATACTTTATCGCAAATAGAAGAAAATTATATTAAAACCGGAAAGGTGAAATTTATTTTTCGTGATTTTCCTTTACCCGGACATTTAAATGCTCAAAAAGCGGCGGAAGCCGCCGAGTGCGCTGATGAACAGGGAAAATTTTGGGAAATGCATAATATAATTTTTGATAATCAGGGAGCGATAGGGGTTGTTGATTTGAAGCAAAATGCCAAATCTCTGGGGATTGATATTACGGCGTTTAATAATTGTTTGGATTCGGGGAAATACGCCGATGAAGTCATAAAGGATATGAATGACGGGGTCGTCGTCGGAGTTTCTG
>JBBTRL010000021.1:0-4067 GCA_038065195.1 Patescibacteria group bacterium | reverse complement strand
TACGCCGACATTTTTTATAAACGGAGAAAAATTGGTCGGCGCCCAGCCATTTAGTGTCTTTGAGCAAATAATAGAAAAAAAACTTTTGGAAGTAAAGTAAGATATATGTATAATATATTTTATAGTCTATAATTATGGAAAATATGGATTTTCAAAATTTAACAAAAAAAGAAAGGAAAGCGTTAAAGAGGCAAATGAAGGAGGAGCGAAAAGAAACGAATTTCACGGCGCGCAAAAGAAAAAAGATTATTGGCTGGGGTCTTCTTGGCGTGGCAATGGTTTTCGTAATTTTTATAATTATTTGGTTTGTTAAAAATGGTGGCAATAGCGAATTTTCGTTTGAATTGGACGCGCAAAATCCGCAGAGGGGAGCGACGGAGGCGACGGTAGTTATTCGTGAATTTAGCGATTTTCAGTGTCCGGCGTGTCGTTCCTTTTCTTCCAATATAAATCAGTTTATGAAAGAATACGGCGACAAAGTTAAACATATTTTTTACGATTTTCCCCTAGTGTCAATACATAAAAATTCTTTAGGCGCTTCTATGGCGGCGCGATGCGCTGAAGTTCAAGGCAATTTTTGGGGTTATCACGATATGTTATTTGATCGTCAGAAAAATTGGGAAATTTCGCAGAATTCCAATGATGTTTTTGTCGGTTATGCCGAAGAATTGGATTTGGACGGAAATGCTTTAAGGGTATGTTTGGATGAAAAAAGATACGAAGAAATTGTTAAGAAAAATTTGGATAAAGCCAATAAATTGGGGCTTAATTCCACGCCGACAATTTTTATCAATGATAAAAAATTCAAAGGAGTTTTGTCGGTTGATGATTTGAAAAAGGAAGTGGATTTATTATTGAATCGTAAATAAAAATAAATTTGCCGTAATGATTATAATAAATATTTTTTTAAAAAATTATTTAATTTATGCGCGAAGCGATAAAAAATTTCAATAAACAGTTTGAATATGAACCAGTTGTAAAAAACGCGGATAAATTAGGTGCGTATAAAAAGTTTATAGTTGCGGGTATGGGCGGTTCGCATTTAGCGGCTGATATTTTAAGAACAAGCGGTTCTGATTTGGATATTGCGATCAATAATGATTATAAACTTTTATTTTGCGCGAAAGATGTTTTGGTTATTTGTAATTCTTATTCAGGAAATACCGAAGAGACAATCAGCGTTTTTAATGAAATAATGGATAGAGAAATGCCAATGGCGGCGGTTGCGACCGGCGGAAAACTTTTGGAATTGGCAAGGAAAAATAAAATTCCGCATATTCAGATGCCGATAACCGGTATTCAGCCGCGATTAGCTTTGGGTTTTAATTTGCGCGCTTTAGCGAAGATTATGAAACGAGAAGATATTTTGCGGGAAACGCAGGTTTTGGCGGAAGAATTAAAACCGAGTGATTATGAAAGCGCCGGAAATGATTTAGCGAAACGATTAAAAGGGCGGATACCGGTTATTTATTCTTCGATTCGTAATTTTGCCGCAGCTTATAATTGGAAAATTAAATTTAATGAAACGGGGAAAATACCGGCGTTTTGTAATATTTTCCCGGAGTTGAATCATAATGAAATGACCGGATTTGACATTAAAGATTCTACGCGTAATTTGTCCGAAAGGTTTTATTTTATTTTTTTGAAAGACAAAGATGATCATCCGAAAAATATAAAACGAATGGAAATTACGGAAAAATTATATCGGGACAGAAATTTATCCGTGGAAATCATAGAAATGTCAGGAAAATCAAGATTGCATAAAATATTTTCTTCATTGATTTTAGCCGATTGGGCTTCTTTTTATACGGCCGAGCAATACGGTTTGGAGGCGGAACAGGTGCCGATGGTGGAGGAATTTAAAAAATTAATAGGGTAACTTTCTTTAGATATTTATAATACTTGTGATTTGAGTAATTATTGACTTGGTATATTAATAAATCTACGCGCGAAATTTTTTAACTATTTTTAGTAATAATTATTATTGGATCATTGAGATCATTTTTATGAATAAAAAAAGTTTAATTGTTATTTTGGTCATTATTATTGTTGTCTCTGTCGGTACGATAACATATTTTGGCATGAAAAATATTAGATCTAAAATATTCGATGAAACTGTTTTATGGAAAACATATCATAGTGAACAATATGGATTTGAAATAAGAGTCCCGAAAAAATGGGATTATCGCACAGACGAATTTCCTGAAAAATTAATTTTCTATTCAAATAATCCCTATATAGGCTATAATGGTTGTGGCGTGTATAAAGAGTTTACAGATCAACGGGATGTACTCCAGTGGTATAAATATTATTACCAACAACAAAAAATAGAGTCAGAATTCAAGGATCAACCCTTTAATTTATCTGCCCCAGAAAAATTTCGATATGTGACATTCAATGGTTACTCCGCAATAGAAGCTAATAGTTTATTTGCTTTTGACAAAAGTATAACAGAAATTTATTTAACGCATAATAATAAAATTTTTAATTGCAGTTATCCAGACAGCGATCCAAATGACAGTAATTTCAAAAATAATTACGAACTTTATAAAAGAGTTGCTTCTACTTTCAGATTTACTGAATAAAATTGTCAAAAAAGGTCGTTGAGGAAAATGGAAAATTTAGAAATAAATCAATGCGAGGAGTAATTAAAAACATCCGATTAATTACAGGTATTATTATTGTTATCACAATCGGTGGTATAATTTTGTGGCGGGTAGTAATAAATTACGATGATGAGTGGTATGCTGTTTGCGATGTGTTTGAAAAATTAAGCGAAGAACAATTGAGTTGTTATGTAAATATTGCGAAAGAAACTTTAAATGAAGAAATTTGTGAAAAATATTTTACAGGAATGGATATAATAAAAGATTCCATAGAAGATTATAGAATCAACTATTATAAAAACGATTGTTATACAGAAATAGCGGCGGCGAAAAAAGATCTTTCTGTGTGCAGTAAGGTTAGTAGGGGACAAGGAGGGTTTATGGAGAATTGTTATCTTGAGGTGGCGGTGGCATCCAAAGATGATTCTATATGTTTTATAGATAATGATTTACTTGGTTTTGCGAATCAGTTTAGAAAATCGTCATTTCAAAAAGGTTGCTTAAAAGATTTGGGTTTGATTATTTTAGATAGAGAAGCAATGAAAATAAGTGGGGCAAGTTATTGCGATGAGGAGAAATTTAGCGTCGTTGATAAGTATAAAAATATTTATGGCAAAGAAGATTGTTACGCTGATGTTGGTATGTACAATCGTGATATGGGAATTTGCCGACTTATAAAAAACAATGAATTATTAGAAAGGGATTGCGAATCAAGCATAATGTTGGATTGATTGGCGGAAGTTGCGTAATTTATTGCGTTTGTTATAATAACATTATGAATAATAGTATTTTAGTTTTAGAAAAAACAAAAAATTATATAGTGATAAAAATACCCCGTTATTTTATGGATCGGATAAATTTTGGCGCGCCAAAACTAACCAAAGATAAAGCACTGAAAATTTTAAAAGCCGGTATGAAAGAATACAAACAGGGCAAGACAAAAACCCTTACCTCTTTAAAAGAATTACGTTATGGAAATTGAGTATTCGTCACATTTTAGAAAAGTATAACAGAATCTTACGTTAAAAACACAGAAAAAGGCCGAAAAGAAAGAAGCAATATTTCGTAAAAGTCCTTTTGATCCCCGCCTTAAAACCCATAAATTACGCGGAAAACTTAAGGAATTTTACTCATTAGCCATTGATCAAAAATATCGCATTGTTTTTAAACTTGTGAACCGCTTTAAAGCGGTATTTTTAGATATCGGCGACCATGATATTTATCGTTAGCGGTTAATTTAATGTTTATGCATCCCGTTAGACATTAATAGGAGTATTTTAATAGGTTTTATCAATGGTTTAAGTTTTAATCAAAGAAAAATATGTTTAATAAACAACATAAAATGTCTAACGGGATGTATTTACTTTTTGACATCGGAGGAACAAAAACGCGCGTTGCTTTATCGTCTGATTTGAAAAAAATCGGTAAATCGGAGATTGTTTCAACGCCAAAAAATTTTTC
>JBBTRL010000020.1:0-5224 GCA_038065195.1 Patescibacteria group bacterium | reverse complement strand
TTCGCATCCACTGCAATAATAACCGGAGTATTTTTTCTTATATAAATCGCCATTTTCATTTATTTTTTTCCAAATAAGTTGCGCGCCCGGCCAATGCCTTTTTTCATCGCTGGTTCTGATAAAATCGTCAAAAGATACATTCAAAAGATTATCAAGTTCCTTGAATTTTTTAGCGTTTTCATCGGCTAATATTTGCGGTTCCATATTTTTTTCCTTGGCAGTTTTAAACATTTTTGAACCATATTCGTCGGTTCCCGTCAGAAAAAAAACATCACATCCTGTTAATCTACGATATCGCGCTATCGCGTCGGCGCGCGCAAATTGAAAAGCATGCCCCATGTGCGGAGGGGCATTAACATAAGCGATTGCAGTTGTAATATAAAATTTATTTTTCTTTGTATTTCCAATATTCATGGCTTGTAAAATCATAAAAAAATTCAACCAAAATAGCGGCAATTGGCACGGCGATAATAATGCCTATAATACCGCCTAATTTAACCCCGATAAGCATTGATATGATTATAATAATAGGGTTCAAACTAACCGCGCGTTGCATAATTTTCGGAACAAGGATATGATTTTCCATTTGCTGAATAATCCAATAGGTCAAAACAACCCATAAACCGGTAATAAAACTTTGTGAAAGACCTGTGATGACCGCCGGAACAGCGGCAATAACCGGACCTATATAAGGAATTAATTCCAAAAGAGCAGCTATCATCGCCAATATCAAAGCGTATTTTATTTGAAGTACGGAAAGCCCTATAAAAACCAAAATTCCCACAATCAAACCCAGCAGAAGCTGACCGCGAAACCATCTGCCCATTTTAACTTCCACTCTTGACCAAAGATGGAAAACATACAATTGATGTTCCGAGGGAATGATTGAACGAAAAAAGGTTTTTATACCTTCTTCCTGAACCGCCAAATAAAAAGATATTACAAGAACTAATATGCCGGAAACAATGCCACCAAAAACATTGACTGTCGTACTTATGATTCCGGAACTAAACACTTCCAATTTTTCGCTTATAGTTCCTAAAAATGTTTTAATACTTCCGGCTATTTCCGGATACTTTTCTCCAGATAAAAACTCTCCTCCAAAATTAAGCAAGGGGGATTTATCCAATGATTCGGGGAAGTTTCTTGAAAGATCCCTTATTTCTTGCGCAAGCGGAGGAACTATTAAATAAACGACAAAAGCTAAAATAAAAAACCCGATCATATATACAATCAAAACTCCAAAAATACGGGGTATTTTTCTTCTCTGAAGCCAGCTCACTATCGGATGCATAGCGGATACGATTATCAAAGAAAGAAAAAGAATAATAAGAATATCTCTGATAATATACAAAAATACCAAAGCGCCGATAATAATAATCACCTTTAATATAGCCGAAGTGGAAATATCAATTGTTTGCCGATCTGAAAACATAATTTTAACTATATTGAAATAATAGCACAAACATCACAAAATAAGCAATTTTTGAAATCTTTTTTTATCTTTAAATGGCCCTATCAGCGCTAAATTTAATTTTTGGGGCTGAAAAATATCTTTCGCCAAATTATTAACCTCATCAATCGTCACTTTGTTTATTTGGTGTAAAATTTCTTCGGGTAATTCAATTTTATTTTTTAAAATTTCCTGACCGGCCAAAAAACTCGCCACTTCGTCCGACGATTCAAGATTTAAAGCCATTTTTCCTTTAATAAAATCTTTCGCCTTTATAAGTTCCCGTTCGCTAATTCCGTCTTTTTTTATCTTTTTATACTCATTAATTATTACTTCTACCGCCTCATCAACTCTTTTATTATCCACGCCAGCCTGAGAAACCAAATAACCGCTATCGGTATATTCACCAATTTCTGTGCGAACATAATAAGCCAAACCACGTTTCTCACGCACTTCCGTAAAGAGGCGGGAACTCATATTGCCTCCCAATATTATCGCCGCAATTTCCTGGGCAAATTTTGAAAAATGAAACATATTATAAGTTCTTACTCCCAGACAAAAATGCGTTTGGTCGGTTTTCTTATAATGAAGCAGCAATTCTGGCTCGCCTTGCTTCTCTCGCACCTTTTCCTTGCCCTTCGCTTTTCCGCTTGCTATTTTGCCAAAATATAAATTTATTTTTTTATTAATTGAACTTTTGTTAAAATTTCCAGCAACGGATATTGCCATATTGGACGCGATGTAATGATTTTTTAAATAATCTAAAAAATCAAAACGCCCAAACGCTAAAATGTTTTCTTTTTCTCCCGCAATATGCCAACCGGCCGGTTGATCTCCATAAAGCAATTTTTCAAAAAGTTCGCCGACATAACGCTGTGGCATATCTTGATACATATTTATTTCTTCAATAATCACGCCTTTTTCTTTTTCTATTTCTTTTGCGTCAAATTTGGAATTAATCAGCATATCCGAAATAACATCCAACGCCAAATCAAGATGACTCGCGTCAACTTTGGCGTAATATCCGGTATATTCCTGTGCGGTAAAAGCATTGTATTCACCGCCAACTTTATCCAATTCCCCGGCTATATCTTGAGATGTCGGTCTTTTTTTTGTTCCCTTAAAAAACATATGCTCCAAAAAGTGCGATATGCCGTTATTTTTTTTATTTTCGTATTTGGAACCGGCGCCGACCACCGCCAAAACCGTCACTGTTTTAGTGGAAGTCATTGGAGCCGCGATAAGCCGTATACCATTTTTCAATTTGTGTTTAGTGAACATATTTTTGATGATTTTATTACTTTATAAACCTGAATTGCGAAATGTTTTAATTTAAGTTTTCGCGCCCCGAATGCCATTCTCACGCCCCGTCCGTCTGCAGACGGACGGGGCGTGAGAAAACGCGAAAACAACGTTTTGTAATTCAAAATAGTTAAACGACTTCCTCCCGATAACATCGCTCGCAGTACACGATCTCTTCCCGTTCCGGCGCGTAGGTCGTCTCAAATTCGTTGGAACAGTGTTCTGTTCCATGATGATTGTGGTTTATCGTGTTGGTATATATCTTGTTATCCGATTGTTTGCCGGCGCACTGGCACTGACGATGCCAGAGTTTTAACGGGTTTCGTTGTTTAATCCGCTGGTAATGACGGCAGTTGGGGCAGAGACGGGGTAAAGGAAGGTTCATTTTCCGATAGAATTCCAGTTCTTGATGGACTATCTTAAAAGCGGTGGAACATTGTTCATTGCAGGTTGTTTGTTGTGTGTTTAGGTCATAATGGGAGCATTGGATTACCTGATCTATTATACTATCGTCAATATCCCTGATATGGTCGGGTATTTGTTCGGTTGGGAGGGTAATCCGGTAATTCTTTGTTTCCGGGTCTTTCCAGTTGTACCCTTGTTGTATGGCTTGTTCTTTGGTTAAAGAGAAGTATTCCTGGGCCACGGTTTCATTGTAGGCAAACGGGGATAATTCCACGGGGAAGAACTCTCCGTATTTGTATATTCTTCCCTTTTTATCAACATACGGCATATCGTTCATATGCTTGATTATCTTCGGGACGAGTTCTTCGTATTCTTCTTTGGTATATTGTTTGTTGAGGATGCAGTATTGCTTGTGTTTTAAATCAACGCACCCAAATAAATTAGAACAATTATTGCAATTAAACGAATAATAAATATCGTAATTCGAAAAAATTATAGTTAAAGAGAAAAAAATATTTTTAGCGCCGTCGCCAACACTGGATGATTCATAAACTCTTTCCGCCCCCTTATAGGTATGCGTTGAATCGTAACAATCTTTTGTGCCGCCATTTGCGATTAATGCCAAATATTTAGAATCTTCTACATCGTAAGCATAAAAACAATATTTGGCATTGCGGCTGTTCCTGACAACATCGCCGGACACATTAACGCACTTGGATGAATCGCAAAATTTATAAATATTTTTTAAATAAAGCTCGTTTACTTTTTCTTTAAATTTTAATAAATTATTAAAACTTCCCAAATCAATTTAATGAAGAGCTTGATCAAAATCTTTTTTACCCAATTCTTTATTTAATAAAAAATAACTTTTATTACGCAAGTTTATGCCTCCCAAGCAATTAGAACAATTTTTGCATCTATTTAAAAATAATGAATCCAGACAATTTTCACTGTCTTGAGAAAATTTTAAATTATAACAATCGGAACAATTTATCGTTTCATAACACAGCTCATTCCGTGATGCCCGATAAGTGTCTATGCAATTTTTATTATACATAGTGTTCGTGGAAATATAAACGCAATCTTCGCAATAAGCAATGCTAAAACACATATAACAGTTTTTATTTTCAACGCTTTGATTGCAATAATCGCTGCTTACGGATTTATTATTCCATAGAGCTATTTTTGGGACCCTTTTATTTAATTCATCCCACTGTTCAAAAAAAGATTTTTTAAAATCGTAATTTTTGCCATAATTCATCGAATCCCATTTATCCGACCACCAACATTTATTACAATATACAGTATAAGAACTTTTTGGATGATAAATACTTATAATATTTTCTTTGCACAAATTGCATTTTCTTTTATATAATACCCGTTCATTTCTAAACATCATTTTCCGCGCCATCCGGCACTCCGGACAGAAAGTCGGCGGCGGAACTTGTATTTTTTCGTAAAATTCAAAATCCTCGGGTTCTATCGTGAACTCGGTTTTACAATTTTGGCAAATTACCGATTGTGAATTTTGATTTGTCATTTTAATATTCAGTGTTTGATCTTTATATTATTACGCCGCTAAATAAAAATACCATTAATTCTTTATCTTATTAAATAATTTTTTGGCTTTAGCAAAAATCGCCAAAGCCAAAATAAAAAATAATCACTTTACTAAAAAATTACGCCAATTTATTCTCCAAAAATTCCTTAATTTCCGAAATTTTGATTCTATTCTGTTCCATTGTATCACGATCCCGAACAGTGACAGTTTCATTTTCCAATGTGTCAAAATCAATTGTCACGCAAAATGGCGTGCCGATTTCGTCTTGCCGGCGGTATCGGCGGCCAATGGCGCCGGTTTCGTCATACTGAACAAACCAATATTTTTTCAAACTTTCGTAAATTTCCCGCGCTTTTTTGACAATTTCCGGTTTATTTTTAACCAACGGAAAAACAGCGGCCTTTACGGGCGCGATTTTCGGATGCAAACGCAAAACCGTTTCCATTTCGTGTTTTGTATTATCTTTTCCGCTTCGCGTTTCCACTTCCTCAAAAGCATCAAGC
>JBBTRL010000019.1:0-3382 GCA_038065195.1 Patescibacteria group bacterium | reverse complement strand
CGAAGACGGAAAATCTGGAAACCAATTAGCATTATGCATACTCCAGCCGGTGCTTATTTTTTGCAAAGGGCGAGGCGGTATAATATTTTCGGTTAATTTAGCGTCTAAATTCAAAATTTCGCCGACAGAAAAATCATTCGGCGTTCCATTCTCAATCTTCAATATCCCATAAAATTCTATTGCGCCACCCGTAGCTCGCATTTCCGCCGAATTTTGAAAAATCAGCAAATATTCGCTGCCATATTTTCCCAAAAAAGAGAAAAAATCGCCAAAAGAAATATCGCCTTGCAAAACATTAAAATCGTTTATATAGCGCCGTTCCCCGTCCGCCCACGGGCGGACGGGGAACGGCGCTACCGTTTCTCCGACGCTGGCGACGATACCTTGATACGAAGAAGCGGAAATCAGCTCGCCACTATTATTTGTTTTATTCCAAAAAAACGCCGCCGAAAAAAGAGAAATCACCGCAAACAACGCTATGACCAAACCATTAAATCTTATTTTGGAAAATAATGGCAACGGCCAAAATATAAACAAGGAAGAACGATCCAGTGCTTCAACCGTAAACGAATCAATTGATTGATCAACGGCGAAATAATCGCACGCGCCGTCACGATTATTTTCAGTGAAATCAACAGTATTTTCGCCTCCGATCATAGAATCATTAATCTCGCCGGCCTCATACCGCTCTTCTATTATATTGTCTCGCGCGTCAACTCTTTCAAATTCACGCAAAGCGTCTTCTTGTGTTATTGGCAATTCTTCATTCAAACGAACGCGGGAGAGCTGTTTTCCTTGGCTTTTAATCGCCGCAAAATAATCATCGGATAATAACTGCGAATAAACATTCGCTTCCTCCCCAAACAAACGATTTTCTTGATTCACAACATCATCCTCACAAACTCGAGAATATAAGGATGATGTTTCTGCCGGATTTAAATTTAATTCAGGAATATCATTATCAACGGGCAAACCGACTTTTACCATTTTCTTGTCATAGTCATTTTTATTCTGTTGAATAAAAATGACCGATTCGTTTTCGCGCAAACTATGAATATTCCGTCTGCGGTTTAAAATCAAAGCCTCGCGTCTGATATGGATTTCTTTTCCGGTAAAAACATTTTTCAAATCCAAAATTTTATCTACCGTTCTTATCGTTTCCCAATCCAAATCAACCGAATTTTTCATCGGCTTTACATCAAAAAGTTGAGACAATATCCGTTTGTAATTATTTTTACTTAACATTCTAATTTTCCTCACTCCACCACCCCTCTCTCCCCGTACGAGCCGAACTCCGTCCCGTTCACCGAAGCGATCTTGGTCCAGTCGTAGCCCAACCGGTTAAAGTCCTCAGCTGTTTTAATCCACCTCTTCTTGCCATTCTCAATAACATAGACCATAGGATTGTCAGAGAGTTTAATAAGATCGGCGGTTATGGTTGCGGTTGAATAATCCGGCACAGCGTTAAGCTCCATTGCCGAAACTATTCTGACATTCTCCCACTTGTAATTGTTCTTGTTGGATTCTTCAAGAGTGGCAATCCATTTCTTTTGATTATTAACAATGACATAAACCTTAGTTCCATCGGAAGATTTGATAAGATCGTTATCCATTGTTAAAACGACAACTAGGTTTTTTTGTTTACCCCGTTAAAAGTCTGTCTTATGTGGTTATTATGATTTATTCGCAACATAATTTATTTTTTAATATGACCTTGTTTATCCGGCGTAGAAAAAATTTAACAATTTTTTCTACCAAGGACTTCTAACGGGGTTCATTGGTTTAGGTTTTAGTTATAGATAATAGACACTACGACTTAATCGCTTATTATTTTATACTGACATTTTAACACGATAAGAAAATGTAAAATAGTGTGCGTATGGATAAGTAAACAAAAACCACTACAGCTAAAATAGTGGCGTTTTTTATCCCAGAAAAATAAATATTTAATATGCCGAAAGAACTTTCAAAATATTTTTTGAAAGATTGGCAAACTCCCTTTTTGACTTATCAATATTTTCTTTCGTTCCTTGTTGATTATCGGCTATCAATGCCGGATCAATATCAGAGATCGCAACTCCGAGTTCTTGGCACATGGCCGGGATCCTGCCATAATCCTGAATGATACTTAATGGATTCTCCCAACTCTCCTTTACGAGTCCATTTCGGCAATGTTTTTCTGAAAGATAAACGCGCACCCGTTCCGGAATCTTTTCCATCCATGCGCGATGGTCGGCAATAGGCTGTTTGCCGTAAATATTATAAGAATTAACAATATATCCTATAAAAAGAGGATCACCCGGAAGGACAAATTTTGTCTCCGTATTGCCTGCCAGCGCTTTGGCGGAATTTCGCCACTGTATCTTCCATTTCTCGTATACGACACCCAAATTTTCAATACCTTGAACACTAAAAGCATCTGGCATCATCGGCACGACGAAGTAATCGGCTCCGAGCAAAATCATCTGATTTAGAAGTCCCAAACTCGGCGAGGTATCAATAATGAAAATATCTATCTGTTCGCTTAACCCCTTTTCCCGCAAATATCGATCGATAGCGCTTGTTTGAAAATATCCAATCGGCTGACCGGAAGCCGCTTGCCCGTAAGCGGTTGAAAGTAAACCTTCATAAACAGAGAGACTTATATCGCCCTTAAGGAGTAGGAGGTTTTTGTCGACTTTAACCGGAAGAAACCTCACGGCAAGATTTATATCGCTACCACCCTCAATAACGCCGCGCAACACATCATATATGGTCTTCTCCGTTTCGGAAAAAAGATGTTTTGCGTAATATTCTTCACCCATGGCAAGACGAGAAATATTGCACTGCGGGTCCAAATCAATAAGAGCCGTTTTGTATCCCTGTTTTGCAAATGAAACAGCGCAATTAAAAGCCAAGGTCGTTTTACCGACTCCTCCTTTGTTGTTCACGAAAATAAGTTTTTTTGAACGAGGAAATTTCATTGATTTTATCGTATGACACTTAACCAACAATTTCAATACTTTATTAGAAATGCCAAAATGCATTTTATCGTCAGAGTTGTATCTTCTCAATAAAACCATACTGCTGGCAACCATCCGTCTCTATTTTACATTTCAATTTAAACTAAAATCAATCAGGCTATTTTTAATAACTTTATCATCAGTTTCAAATCCTTTTTTGAAAATTATTTCTTCACTGTAATTAATGTCCTCAAAATAAGCAAGTTGGGTTCTGAAAATTTTCTCATTAAACTCGTGTCCAAAAATCTTATTGGCTTTTTTTACTATTTCATTTATTAAAAAATGATCTTTGATAATAAAATACAAATCCACATAGTCTTTCCACTTGGCGCGTCTCCCCAAGGCAAACGCCTTCATCGACGCCAAAGTCAAAAGATCGG
>JBBTRL010000018.1:0-8415 GCA_038065195.1 Patescibacteria group bacterium | reverse complement strand
TAGTGAAGCCTAAAATAAACGCGGATATTTTTTTAATGGTTGACAGTTTGGCGCGGAAAGAAAGAATAGCAACTATGAAATTATTGCAAAAACATTTGAAAAAAGGCGAGGAGGAACTTTACATTTTAAATATGTTTGTTTATCAGTTTAGAAATATTATTCAAGTAAAAGAATTATCTGACAGTGGCGAGAGCGAAAAAGAGATTGCCGAAAAATTGAAGATACATCCTTATGTTTTAAAAAAAACCATCAATCAAGCGAAGTTATTTTCTTTGGCGGAATTAAAAAAAATCTACCGGATAATGCTTCGGGCAGATTTGTACATTAAAACAGGAAGGATTAAGGCGGATACAGCGCTGGAATTGTTGGTTATGGATATAACCAAGTAAATTTACGAATTACAAATGTTTATGAATATACGAATAATTATTTCGTAATTTGCAACAATCGCGCCGCGCCGGATTTTTTTCTTGATGCGGTATTTTTTTTAATAACTCCATTTTTTGCCGCTTTATCAACGAATTTATAAAATTGCGGAAGTAAACATTGAGCTTCTTTCATTTTACTTTGCGTCATTAATTTTTGAATTTCTTTTTTGACCTTTTTATAGCGTTCTTTCAGCCAGATATTATGCTGGTGTTTTTTTTTGTCTTGGCGCAATGCTTTTTTTGCTGATTGTTTGATGGGCATAAAAAATTAATATTAATTGATTTTTACTCCTTGGTTATATTGAATATACTACCTTAAATTTTTTATTTTTGCAACATTAATACACGGTAAGCAGGCATTTTTTGATGCCGATAATAAAAAGCGCAGAAATTTATCTGCGCTTATTTTTTACGAAAACTGTTTTATTATATTTTCATCAAGGGCGTAAAGGCATATTTCTTGCGCGCCATTTTCCGAATAATTGAATTTTTCTTGCAGGTTTTTCATTAAATAGCTTATGCTTGTTTTTATCCGTTCATCATAAGTATTAAAATCTTTTTTTCCATAATCTTTAATCGCTCTTTTGAAATTTTCATTATTCCAGAACGGTTCAAGAACTTTTTCTTTCAAGACATTGAAATATGAATCTCGCAATTCTTTATACAATACGGTATCCGTTATCTTTTTATCTTTTTGTCCGATAATTTCTTGAGCCAAAACTATTGAAAGTCGGTTTGCCGTATTTTTCCTAAAATTCATATGTTGTTCGTGCGTTATATTTTTACCGGCTATTTTATTTTCCATTTCAACAAGCAGGTTGTCTGTTATTTTTAATTTATCGCCGGTATACGGGCATATTTTTTCCGCGCCTTCGTCTTCAAAAATAGCGAATAAATAATTTTGTATATCTTTTGATATCTGTTCTTCGTTATAACGAAACAATGATTCTTTTATTTCTTGCAAAACAGAATAATTATACATCTTGACCAATGAATCAAGAAATCCGTCCGGAATCGGCGTTTTTACCAATTCTTCATGTTTCCCTTTGAAAAAATTTATCAGCATAGACATATTGATGAGTTTTCCGGATTCCTTATGAAGCGAATAGAATTTATAGAAAAGACGGACTGAATCGCGTCCCGAACATCCTTCGCTTCCTTCGGTTTCCATAGCTTCCGAAATAATTTTTCGTCTGGTTAGAGCATTAAATTTTTTCTTATCTTCTTCAAGGAGCCATTTCGGTACGGTGGCTTTATAAAGATCCATTCTTAACAGCATTAAATCTTTGTCGCAATATTTTAAGTATTTTACCGGATTTCCAATCCATTCACTTAGACTTTTAATCTCTTTTCGCATACGGGTGGAAATTACAATCCTGGCAAAATTTAAAAGCACTCGGGGTAAAAAATATTTGTCAAAATCGTGTTCATTAGTGGCGCGAAAAATGTTTATTTCTTTTTCCGGATCAAGAATATAGGGTATTTTGATAAACTCTTGTCTGTCTTGGAATGATTTTCCGAAAAGGATGCTTTCTTTTGACTTTACTTGTTTAGTGGTCAAATCTTCGGGGTTCACGACGGCGATAAAAATAGAATTGACTTTTTCTTCCACAAATCCGATTTTGTGTATGCCTTCGCTAAGTATATTATGGAGTTGTTCCAGCCGGTTTTCATTTTGATTCTTAATGTCCATTAAAACATAAAAACCGTAATTAACCATTGCATATTTTGAATATGCGTAATGGACTTTATAGTTGCCTTTGAATAATTCATCAAGTTCCGCTTGGATTGTCGCGTCGGATATTATCGGATTTTTCAGTTCCATATCATCGGGATTAAAGACAGTAATGCCCTTGCCTAATCGTCGATTGAATTCATAGTATTGCGCGTAGAGCATTTGCAGTGTTGCTTCAAGGCCCAGCATATCAAATAAATTCCAGAATATGGATTCGCATACAGTGCAGCATCTATCGTTAAACAGCCATTCATATTTTTTTGTGCCAAGCGCGGCCAAGAAATTTTTATCATCTTCAAATAATGTTTGCATGTACCTCATTCTATATGCTTTCGGTATGACTAAAATCGGCAAATCATGGCTCGGACAAGGAATTTCCAGAACATTGTCTTCCTGATTCGCGTCGAATGGTTCTTGCATTTTACAAGCAATAGCACCGTTTTTATTAACGCATTTCCCCAAACATCGTTTATCTATTTTCCATAATATTTCAAATCTTTGTTCGTTTTCTGAATTTGCTTCTTCTTCAAGTTTTTGCAAAAGATTGTTAACGCAAGTGCTTTTTCCCGATCCGGGCGGACCGGAAATAATGTATATTTTATTTTGTTGGGCGCTGTCATACATAGCTTCGGCCGCTTTAATCAATTTATTGTTTAGCAGTGTGTCGGAAAAAAATGGACGATCAAAGCCGGTTTCAAAAAGTTTACTGCTGTCATATTCCAAGAATCCTATTCTTTCGGGATCGTTTTTATCTTCATCTTCTTCAGGCAGAAGATTCTTTTTTATTACATTATGAAAGAAATGAAAATGGTTTCGGAATGTATGTTCCGGATTTTCTTTCGCCCTTTTTAAATATTCATCAAAAGTCAGGATTGTTTTTTGTTGCTTGACCATATCTTTAAGAAAAACATCTATTGCTTTTTTTATATGTTTAGACATTCTGATCTCCTTTTATCTATCATACGGTTTTAGCGTTGAGCGGCTGTTACTTATTCGCGAATATTAACAGCCGCATCGGTATTGTCATAAATTTTTTATACTGGGATTTTTTTTGTAGTCGTCCAGTTCGTACAAAACCCTTCGTTCTTTATAGTTTGGTTTATAATCCGGATTTACGTACATATTTATAAGTTCCTCTTGGTTTATATCAAACGCCGTGGTTTCTAATTTTACCGGTCCGCCCCAAAAATAATTTAATCCGCGCATAACATCGGGAATGTATTTCGCTACAAGTTGTTTATTTTCAAATTTATGATCTATATACAGTTCGTTTTTTTTGGTTTTTTCGCCAGCAACAACCGTATGGGGCGGATGATACAAAGAATCAATAATCATTTGCCGGTAATTTTCGCCCTTTCGGCTTTTAATATAGTATTCCCATGTCTGTTTTTCCAAGTTGAGTTTTCTTCCTGCGACGAACAGATTATTCTTTGTCACAAAATCCTGGAAATTATCGGTATTCAAAAATTTGAACAGCTGGAAATCGTCAAAATATTTTCGCAAATGAAATATAAATTTTTGACCGTTGCTTGTTTTTTTATCGTAATTTTCTCTTTCGGTCTCATTTTTCATTCCTTGGAATTCATAGTCCAATTTTCCTTTGTTTGCCAGGTCTTCGGCGAATTCCAGTAATTTTTTGCCAATTCCGTACGGATTCAGACCCACCCTTCTTATGGCAACTACTTCAGCGTTAATTGAAGCGAAATCAATTTCATGGCCGCGTATTTTCTTGTCGTTTAGAAAAAGTTTTTCGTGCCAGTAACTTGCCCATCCTTCGTTCAGTATCTTTGTTCTTATCTGCGGAGCGAATAAAAGCGAGGTATGCCTTATTATTTCAATAATTTGCTTCATCCATTTATTTGCCGGCTTGTTCAAAAACTCCGAATACTCCATTATGTATTGCATAATATCAAGATTTATTTTCGGCTTTTCTTCGCGGGAGTTTTTAAAACTATCATTGAAATTTTTGTATTTATTTTCTACTGTTTCAAAAAACAGATTTTCGGCTTTATTTTCTCCGAATTCCGCCAATAATTTATTATACCGTTCAATTTCATTAAGATATTCCGTTGATTTCGCCTTGGCGAATTTATCAAGAAAAATGTCAAAATAAAAATTAAAACGCGGCGAAAAATAATTTGAAGAATCCGGGATATCGTTCAGGTCTTGATGATATCCTATTAGATTGTCAATTGATCTGGAAAATTCAATGGCATAATCAACCCATCGTTTATTTTCCCCCAATTCTTCTCTTAATTTGGTTATTAATCTTTTGTCGGATATGGCGCGAGCGCAAAAATCATAGTCCCATGTTTTTTGAAAAAACACATTATTTTGAATAACATCAATGTGGGCTAAAACATGGTAAAAAATAAATGTATTCATCCAATCGGGATTGTTGTCGTTGTAAAAAGAAATAGCCGGCCTTGTATTTATGACCGTTTCATATGGATTATTGGGGTAGACCTCGTATATGCGGTTGCCTGATATTATTCCCACGTCATGAACCCAATAATCATACATTGTCGGTATCATAAATTTCGGCCGCAATTCCAGCAGATCGCTGTTTGTGACGATATATTCAAGCGTTCCGTCGTCAAATTTTAATCCCGCTTCCCGCGCTTTAATTTTGCATTCTTCCATAATTTTTTTCGTACGCTGGCTGATTATATGCATAAAGAAATCTCCCTATTCTGAAATAAGATATTTGATCGCCTTAATGTTTGTTTGTTCATCGTAATCTTTGGCGTCCAAAGCGAACATTCTAAGCAATTTCGCGTTATTTAAAAGATCGGATTCTTTAATGTGTTTTTCGGCGGTTGTTTCTTGTTTAGAATAATAGTTCCATCCATTGCGGGCTACGGTTATTCCGATGCGCCGCGAAAATGTTAATGCCGTTTCTATTTCTTTAACGAGATCTTCGTTGTCGTCCGAATAGTTGTCTCCGTCGGTGCCGTAAAATATATAGATATTATAATCGCGAGCAAGATTTTCTTCCGCCACAATCTTACTTATGAGATTAAATGCGGTTGATATTTTGGTTCCGCCATTGATATTTGATTTATAGTAAGTATCAAAGTCGGGAACTGTTTTTGCTTTCGTATCATGCAAGATAAATCTGGTTTTTACTCGTTTTTCATATTGAAACATAAGCCAGCTGTAAAGCATAAGGTGTTGCGTTATAATGACTTTTGTCGGTTCTCCTTCCATTGATCCGGAATAATCGCGGCAAAAGAAAACTATGGCTTGCGATTCGCGCTGTTGCTCTTTGGATAAAACCCTGAAGATTGAGTCCTGCGGCGAAATTATAAGTTTAGTCGGATCAATATCCGTCGGATCTTCTATGAGGCCAAGCGCCAAATTAGTTTTTATAATTTGCAGCAAGGTTGCTTTTTTATCAAGAATCAGTCCTGAACCCTTGTGTTTATCGGATAACTCGTAAACATATTTATTTACGGCGACTTTTTTTCCTTTGTCTGTAAGGTTGGGGAGGTGGAACTCTTCAACAAGTTTTTTCCCGTATTCATAAGCGTCCGCGCTGACTCCGTGATCTTCCCCCTCTCCTCCTCCGGCGTCTTCTCCATCACTTTCTCCTTGCTGGCCTTCCAATGGCTGTTCGGCGATAATATCGCCTTCTTCTCCTTTTCCCTGTCCGCCGGTTTCTTCTTTTTGGTCGCTATCCGGATTAAAACTATCATGGAATAATTTTGATTCTTCCGTGGAAGGAATGATTATGAATTTTCCCGGACCGGCCGGTATTCTTTCTATTTTGATTTTTTTGGGGAATCCGTCTTTTTCCCGTTGTTTATCGCGTTCTAAAAGTTCTTCAAGCGTTGCGATGAATAATATTGGATTATCCGATCGGAGAGCGGAAATGTTTTGAAGCAGAAGAAAATCACTGCATTTATAGAGGTTGTTGCTGTTTTCTTGCGATAAATCGGTTAATTTATTTTGACAATACTGAACCATTCCCAATTTATCGGATTCGGTCATTTTTTTCCCGTCCATTATTTTTTTCTCCTTTCTGCGGTTAAAATAAGGCGAGATTTTACGTCTCGCCCTATAGGTTAACTCTGATTTTTTTGATTAAGAAATTCTTCAATGGTTTTTGGAGCGCATGTTTTGCAATGCCCCATTTTATTTATCAGTGTGTCCATTATTCGCAAATGAAGTTTATTGCCTTCTTCGCTGGTGCGATTGGCCAACGCGCCAACTAAACTGGCCGCGCCCGCGACATCTGATTTTATCCGTACTTCGGTAACGGCTTCCACTAAATTAGCGTTATCCATAAAATCATAATCGGGATCGGTATAAAGCCGTTGCCCGTGAATTTTACGGATCGTTGTTCTAAACGATTCTTTCTGTTCAGCGGATTTATGGCCCAACATTTCTTCAATATTGTTTATGTAGCGTTCGTCTATTTTTAGGGCTTTCCATGCATGGGTTTGCGGATCTTTATATTTCCACATTTTATCCGGTCCAAGATCGGCGTTAATCCCTATTACCATATTTACATAATTCATGACATCTTTTTTTATGGCTTCGGGATCGTCTCTATAAGCGTTATACACTTCTGATTTTATGTATTTGCGATAAAGTTTTTCGCCTTCATTAATATCTTTAAGATATTTGTCTCTATACGCGCCGTCATCAATGTAATCCAGAATAACTCTCTTGATCCATTTAAAGACATCCCCGGCGAACATGCATTCGCCTTCGTTGGTTTCAAAACTGCCCATCAGAAGTTTTATGGTTGTTCCGAGGTTGCGGAATCCCAGACCTTTTTGGCCGAAACGTTTGGTTATATCTACATTTTCGCTTAACTTGTCAATAATTTCCGCCAGCGTTTCAAAGCTTTTATCGCCCGCCACCTCGTTTGCCGCTAATTTCATCGTTTCAATAATTGTCAATTTTTCCGTATGCGGGAGGGCTGACAAAGCGAACGGAACGGAAATCGCGTAAATCAGATTGGGATCCATGTGCAACTTATTTCCCGCGATTGTTTTACGTTCTCTATCTCCTATGGCGTATGCTGTCACTTGCATCTGTTGTTTGTAGTTTGTTATATGAGGAACATAACAAGTTTCGCATCTGCTAATAATGGGTCCTTCGCCTTCTTCATTTTTGAACCGATTGAATTCTTCATTGTTGGTTGTCGCGATGATAAATGTATCCATTGGCCACATGTAGCCGCCGTTTTGTATAATGTGTTCTTCTATTACGGCCAAGTATTCTTGAATCAGGTCTTTTTTGTTTTTGAATAATTCATCGGCAAAATGGATGCCGCCATTGGCTGAACGGGCCAACACTCCGCGTCTTAAATTAAAGCGAGCGGGGTTGTTTATATCGGTAATGCGGAATAAACGTTGCGTATCTTCTTCTCCAATAAGGTCAATCGCGGAAGATGTCGTTTTTTCTTTCGCTTGATATCTCCCGCATATAGTTGTAATGTTTGATGCCGTGGATACGGAAACGATCTTTATGAATTCAAGCATTTTTTTCAAATCGCCGCCGGTGTAATTTCTTATATCTTCCCAAATATAGGCGCTATCCGCTCCCAATGGTCGGTAGTTTTTGTATATTTCTTCAATTTTTTTATCCGGAAAGCCGAAATTATCGCATAAGTATTTTATGTTGTCATCGCGGTTTTCAAATAAGTTCATTGCTAAAATCATTGGGTCTTCGTAGGTTTGCGATTCCAGAAACGGTATTTTTGCATAGGCGCCTAACTGTTCCAGATTAATGAATTGAAATGTATATTTGCAATTCCCCGCTTTTTGCAAGAATTTTTTATACCAATTTCCCAGATAGTTGACTAAAAAAGTTTTTCCCGTTCCCGGTTCGCTTACAAGCACAAAAGCCATGGCCTTTGATGTCCCGCCTTCCAATGCGTTCTTGATATGCTGTACAAGATCGTTGAGCACATCGTGAAGCCCTATAATGTATTTGTCGCCTTGACGGAAAAAAGTATAGTCAAGTTTTGTTTTGCCGCAATCATTGATTTTTTCCACTGGTTTTTCCAGAATCATTCTCAATATTCCCTGAAAGGCATTTTCAAAGCGTCTTTTTTCTTCACAGACTTGCTTAATGTGATAATTCAACATCTCATTATCTTTCAGCATGTATTTCCTCCTCCGTATTTAAATTTTCAAGAAACTTATTTTTTAATTCATTATAGTTTACCATTATTATAATTTATGAGAAGATTGACATTATTTTAGATTTATTTATAATTTGCAGCGAGGGAAAAAT
>JBBTRL010000017.1:0-8195 GCA_038065195.1 Patescibacteria group bacterium | reverse complement strand
AAATAGCCTCACTGAAATCGGAAAGGGCTTTTTCATAATCTCCTGTAAAAAAATTAAATTCATATAAAAATATAAACGAACATCCCAGCCGGTAGTCAAGCATGACTATAAATGATATTATGTTTTATAAAATTTGTCAATATTATGGACGTATTTTTGAGCATATTTTAAGCATAAATACCTGCCTGCCGGCAGGCAGGCTTGACGAACTTTAAATGCTTTGATAAGTTAAAATAATAGATAAAAGTGTTTTTATATTATTTTTTGTTATTTTACAAATAAGGAGACACTATGCGTATACTGGGCGTAGGATTGATGGTAGGATCGTTTTTATTTGTAACGGCAAGTTTGATGGTTTTTATGTTTTATCCATCCCTAATTGTGGCGGCACCCGCATTCTGTACCGGTGTATATCTTTGTTCCAAGTAAACAAGTAAAAAGGCCGAAACAAATGCCAAAACAAAATCCCATCTTATGTAAAAAATAAGGTGGGATTTTATTTGCGAAAATAATTTTACAATGTCTCCTTTTTTGAAAATGACAAAAAACTTACTATCGTTATTATCGCATATAGTCCCAATCCGACAATGCACGCGGGAATTCCGGTAAAATTAATATCCAAAATATAAATTTCATAAAAAGACAAAAATCCCGCGAAAGCCGTTCCAAAAAGGCCGAGACAAAAAATAATTTTCAAAAACTTATGTTTATTTTCCAACATCAAACCGATTAAAGAAAAAGTAAAAACCGTCAAATACATAAAAAAACCGAAAACGCAGGTTGGAAGCCCGAAAATCAAAACTTGATCCGGTCCGCCGCAGGAAATTATCGTCTCGGAGCAACCGCCGACAAAAATATTATAATAAGACAAATAACCGGAGAATAAAAGACCGATTATGGAAAAAATCAAAATTATTTTTAAAAACGCGTTGCCCATAAAAATTACAATCAACTTTATTCATCAATAATATTCAGTCAATTTAATTGTAATATTAAACATATAAATATGTCAACTTTTTAGTCATTTAAAAAAGGGCTCATTAACCGAAAGCCCTTTTATATAAATTATTCGTATTTTTTGATTAACTTCTTATTCATTAAAGTTTTGATTATATTATGAATAAGAGAAATTCTTGATCTCGCCATTTTCTTTAATTCTTTTTCACTCATCGGTTTTTGAGCAACTCCCTGCTCAATCGCTTTCATTCCCACACGCACCGCTTCTTCAATAAAAACACCGGTATCATTCATTGAAGGCAAAATACGCTTTGGACAAAGACCTTTTTTCTCCTGATATTCCGCCACGGCCATTGCCGCTTCCACTGTCATTTCAACCGTAATTTTTTTAGCTCGCACATCCAAAGCGCCGCGAAAAACCGCCGGAAAAATCAACGAATTATTGCACTGATTAGGATAATCGCTCCTGCCGGTGCACACTATTTCAACTCCGGCCTTATACAAATCTTCCGGCCAAATTCTTGGTGTTGGATTTTCGCCGGCAATAAAAATCGCGCGGGAAGCCATACCATTCACCCATTACGGATCAATAGAGTTTTATTTTGCCATAGAATAGGAAACAGCCACATCGGCGCCGCGCAACGCTTCTTTTATATCGCCGCTTAAATTTTCCGGATTTGTTTCTACGGCAAATTGCCATTTTTCTTCTTCGCCTTTAAGCGGTTTTTTGCTTACAATATCATCGCGATCTTTTCGTAAAATTCCAGCAGAATCAACAATAAAAATATTTTCCGGCTTTGTGCCCGCGGGAACTAATATTCTCATCAAAGCGGTATTGGCCGCGCCAAAACCTATAATGGCAAATCGCGCTTCTTCTATTTTCTTACCGACAACCTTTAGTCCGTTAATGATGGCCGCGAGTGTTACGGCGGCCGTTCCCTGTTGATCGTCGTGCCAAATTGGAATTTCCAATTCATTCTGAAGTTTATTCAAAATATAAAAACAGTCAGGCTTCCTGATGTCCTCAAGATTTATTCCTCCGACGCTTGACGTAATATTTTTAACAATATTTATAAATTCATCTGCATCTTTTGTTTTAAGAGACAAGGACATCGCGTCAATGCCTCCCCAAAAATTAAAAATCAGCGACTTGCCTTCCATTACCGGCTCACCGGCTAATGGTCCAATATCACCTAAACCAAGCACCCTTGTTCCATTAGAAATAATTAAAACCCTATTGCCCTTACCGCTCATATCATAAACTCTCGCCTGATCTTTTATTATTTCCCTGCACGCTTCCGCGACACCCGGCGTATATGACCACTCCATTAACTTTATGCCCGCGATAGTTCCTGTCCAGCATCGCGGGATAACCATCGTATCTCCATGATAAAATTTATGAAGAATGACTGACATTTCGTCAATTTTTTTCTTCCTGTCATTCATTGTTTTCATCATCCCTTCTTATATAACTTATCAAATAACAAAATGATTAAATATCTTATAATTATAATCGTTTCATAAAATATGTCAACTTTTTAGTCATTTTTTAAAAATAAAAAGAAAACGCCTCTTTTGCTTTCGCAAAAAGGCGTTCATTCTCATACATAAAAATAATTTTTTTCTCCATACTCAAGTCGCCGCAACCATTCTCCCGTTAACGATATGCGCGATACCGGCAACAAACTCAACTCCCGTTCTATAATTTCTTCTCCCAGTTTTCGCGTTTTATCGCTGGCATAATTTAATAAATATTCCTTCAAGGTAATTAAAGCATTGGGCTGACAAAAATTCTTTATGTTCCCGGATTTGGCAAACGGCATAAAATCCTTACCCATTCGTCCTTGAAACTCGCAAGCCGTGCAATCACTAGGAATAAACCCATTCATCAATAATTCGTAAGTAATTTCATCCAAACTGCGCCCGTCATGCAATTCAAATTGTTTCAGCATATTCTTTCCTTTGTTTGGGCAAGTATAACCCCCGGGAACAGTGGAGGAACCGGCTGATGTCTGCGAAATCCCAATCTTAAAAGCCCTTAATCTTATTGCCGGATTTTCTCTTGTTGATATTACCATACCGGCGTAAGGAATTGCCATTCTAATAATAGCGATGATCTTTAAAAAATCATCGTCTGAAACAGGATAAGATGGCGTAAATTCTACGCCATTCGCCTGTTGTATCCTTGGAAATGAAATGGCATGCGGTCCAACACCAAAAGTTCCGTCAAGATATTGCGCATGACTGATTATGGCCAATACCTCAAACCGCCAATCGTAAAGACCATAAAGAACGCCCATACCCAAATCTCCCAATCCGCCTTCTATGGCGTGATTCATCGCAAAAAGTTGTCGTTCGTAATCGCCCTTTGGCGTATTGTGAGAATGCACTTTTTCATAAGTAGGACGATGATAAGTTTCCTGGAAAAGATTATATGTTCCAATTCCGGCTTCCGTTAATCTTTTATAATCTTCAACGCTTCCCGCCGCAATATTAACATTAACCCTGCGCATAGAATCACCTTTGCTATTTTTTACTCCATAAATCTGCTTTATGGCATCTAAAACATATTCCATTGGATTATTGACGGAATCTTCGCCGCATTCCAAAAGCAATCTTTTATGACCCATATCCAGCAATGCTTCAGTTTCAAATTTTATTCTGGTCGGATTTAATTTCGTTCTCGGTTGTTGATTTTGCGCCTGGAAACCGCAGTAAGAGCACCTGTTAACGCAATAACTTGAAATATACAAAGGCGCGAATAAAACCATTCTGTTTCCATAAATTTCTCTTCTAATCCAACTCGATGCTTTAAAAAGATAGTCTGACATTTCTCGTGGAGCCGCTATTAAAACCGCGACTTCTTCAAGCGACAAACCATTTTTTTCTTTCGCTTTTTCGATAATATCAAAAAACTTTTTTTCGTCAAAAACGGTTTTATCGAGCATCGCTTCTATTTTTCGCGAATCAACAATATCTTGAATTTTAACATTCATTTTATCTCTCCATATTGCAAAGCGAAGCAAAGTTTTTCTTATTCAAAGTAAAATCAGTCCCCCATCCGCGGCAAATTTTACGGCCGCATGACTTGATTATCCCATCCAATTCATCAATAGACTCCTTGGAATGAATATGCGATTTCAGTTGATTCTTGCCGTCATAAATAACATAAGAATCCCTATATTGCGTAGGCGTTAAATTCAACATAAAAGCGTTCCCTCCGCCGTTTAAAGCCGCGATTCGCGCCTTATTCCCGCCTATTTTTTCTAACGCGGTAGCAATAGGAATCCTTGCCTTAGGATAGATAATCCGCGTCAATGCTATCATCTTTAATGTTAAATCCGCGGTCCCGCCAATTTCGTTTTCCAACGGAGTATCGCTTGTTGGAATAAAGGGCCCCATGGAAGACATAGTGATTTTTAGTTCTTTCATTAAATAAATATCATCCAATAAAGATTCTATTGTCTGTCCCGGAAGGCCTATGATTGGACCCGAAGCCGTCAAGTAACCTATTTCCTGCATAAATTTAAGTTGTTCTATTCTTTCGGCAAAAGAACAATCGGGATGCAGCTTCTTATATAACGATTCGTCGGAAGTTTCAAAACGAAAAAGCACGCCCCTGGCGCCGGCTTTATAAAGATTTTCATAGGTATCATAATCCCTGTCGCCAATACTTAAAAACAAAAGGCAACGGCGACATTTTTTATGTATGGTTTTTATAAGCCACGCGAGCTTATCGGCGTCATACCACAAATCTTCTCCGGATTGCAAAACAAGCATTTTATATCCTAAATTATTAGAAGCGTTAACTGCCGTTTTTTTCACTTCTTCAAGCGACATTCTGTATCTTTGTATTTTTTCATTCGGCGCTCTTATGCCACAATAAGCGCAAAGCGAACGGCAATAATTGGAAAATTCGATTATTCCATGTATGCATACCTGATCGCCAACGGTTTCCGCTCTTATCAGATTAGCTAATCCAAGCAAAGCTTCCAGTTTTTCAATATTATTGTTTTTTAACAAACTCAAAAGATTTTCACGCAAAATATCCATAAAGCAATTCCTCCCAATAAACATAGTCATCTTTATAATCTATTAAATTTTCAATGTTCAATTTCTTGAAAATTTACCATATTTCATGGTAAATGTCAATAAAAAGCAGGGGTACTTTTCCCTGCTTTGTTGCATTACCGGGTATATTTTTTTATTCCATTTTCATACGCGTCTCCGCCGTAAATGTCGTTCACCACAACGGCTGGAAAATTTTTAACGCATATTTTGCAAATCGCTTCCGGACCCAATTCCGGAAAAGCGATTACTTCGCATTCCTTAATACGCTCGGCAATCAACGCTCCGCAACCGCCGAGAGCCGCGAAATAAACCGCCCTGTACTCTATAATCGCTTTTTTAACTTCCATAGAACGAAATCCTTTGCCGATCATTCCTTTTAATCCGCGCCGCAAAAGTTCCGGCGCGTATTTATCCATCCGTCCGCTAGTCGTCGGACCGGCGGAACCAATAACCGCATTTAGTCTTGTGGGCGAAGGGCCCATATAATAAACAGTCGCGCCTTTCAATTCAAACGGTAATTTTTCTTCTTTAGCAAGCGCTTCAACGATTTTTTTATGCGCCGAATCGCGCGCCACATAAATAATCCCATTCAACAAAACCCAATCTCCTGCGCGAAGATCAATGATACTTTTCTCATCAAGCGGCAAATCAATCGTTTTCATAAAACCGCCTCCGCGTATCTGGCGCTATGGCACTGTAAATTCACCGCAACTGGCAAACTGGCGATATCGCATGGTTCCATTTCAACATAAACGACAAGCGCCGTTACGCTTCCGCCGAATCCCTGCGACCCTATACCCAAAGCATTAACTTTTTCCAAAAGTTCTTTTTCAAATTCCGCTATTTCCTTATCGCTATTAACAGTGGTTCTTAAAAGAGCTCTCTTCGCTAAAAACATCGCCCTTTCCGCCGTTCCTCCGCCGATACCGACACCGACAATAATCGGCGGGCATGGATTACTCCCGGCGTCGCTGACGCTTTTTACGACAAAATTCGCAATACTTTCTTTTCCGTCCGACGGCTTCAGCATCGTCAATTTCGCCATATTTTCCGCGCCACCGCCTTTTGGCATAACCACCATTTTCAAATTATTGCCGTGAACTATATCAATATGTATTACCGCCGGAGTATTATCGCCAGTATTCTTTCTTGTTAATGGATGACATATTGACTTACGCAGACAACCTTCTTTGTAACCTTTTGCAACCCCTTGATTTATGGCATCGATTAAATTTCCGCCTTTAATTGAAACATTTTGCCCTAATTCAACAAAAACAACCGCTGTTCCGCAATCCTGGCAAAGGGGAAATCGACCGCCCAAAGCAATATCGGCGTTATCCAAAATATTTTTTAATATTTCTTTCCCTTGCGGAGAAACTTCCTGTTCGCAAGCTTTTCCCAACAAACCCGCGACATCATGGGGCAAGTAATAATTCGCATCATTACAAAGCCGTTTAATATTGCAAACAATCTGGCGAACGGTTATTCTTTTTCTCTTCATTTCCTCCTCCAAAATCTTGCCAGCCATTCCTTTAGCAATATTTTCAATGTTTCTTTTCTTGCCAATGCCAATTGCCGGCTAAGCGATATTTCTTTTGGACAAAAGTTCTCGCACGCCTCAATAGCATGACAACCCCAAAGACCTTCGTCGGAAAATAAAATATCAATCAATTTTTCGCGGGCCCTTGAATCTTCATTCCGCGGATCCTGCAAGAATCTGTGCGCCGCAATACAACCGCTGGCGCCGATAAATTTCCCGAAACTTGCCGCGGCGCAAGCGGAAACGCAAATCCCGCATTTAACGCATCGTTCGTTTTCGTAAAGCGTGTCGGCCAATTCCGAAACAATCAAATCCTCTTTTTCCGGATTAAATTCTTTTTGGCGATGCACCCATGCCTCTATTTTTTGTTCAAACCGATTGAAAAATTCCGATTTATCCACCACTAAATCCTTGATAATGGGAAAAAAATCCAACGGCTCTAAAACAATTTCATAGGGCAAATCGGATGTCTGCGTTTTGCATGCCAATTTCGGCCGACCGTTTATTTTTATGGCGCAAATGCCGCAATTAGCGCAACCGCACTGACCTTCATAATAAATACTTGAATCCCGACTAGCCTGTATTTCGTCTAAAAGCGCTAAAACGCTCATTCCTTTTTGTTCATCAACAAAAAAATCGTCAAAATATTCTTTTCTTATTTGCCCACCGATTCTCTTTATTTTTACAATTAATTTTCTGCTCATTTTTTCTCTCCGTATCCGCGATCCCCGGGCGGAAGTAATGTGATTTTTATCGGCTCGTAATTTATCTTTGGCTCCGAGGCGTCAATTGGAAAATAAGCCAGTGTCCGTTTCAGCCAATTCTTGTCATCTCTTTGGGGATAATCATCGCGCCAATGACTCCCCCGACTTTCTGTCCGCAAAAAAGCGGATTTCATAACACAAAGTGCTATTTTTACCATTCCAGAAAGACGCAAAGCAAGCTGAAGCTCTAAATTCGGGCCCATTATCTTACAATTAACCGCGACATTCGCGCTTCTTTCAAAAATTGTTTTTAAGGCCGCGATTCCTAATTCCGCGTCTTGCCCGTTCCTGAAAATTCCCGCTTTTCGCGCCACGATTTCCCGCATTTCGAAAAATACCGAATAAACATTTTCTCCGCCTTTTTTATCCAATATTTTTTTAATTCGCGATTCCTGACGCCCAATTTCTTCTTTCGCCAAAATATCGCTAAAACCAACACCCGCCGCTCCTTTTTTATCAAGATTCCCCAGAATTACTTGTCCGGCAATATAACCAGCGGCAATTGTTTCCAGTAAACTGTTCCCGCCAAGACGATTCGCGCCGTGCATATCCCAACAAGCGCATTCACCAATAGCGTAAAGTCCCTGAACGCCGTAAGATTCGCAATACTTATCAGTCTTCACGCCAAACATCGTATAATGTTGGGCCGGACGCACCGGAATATATTCTTTGGTCGGATCAACGCCGATAAAATTCCGGCATAAAAAATAAACATCTCGCAATTTTGTAATGACATGTTCGTATCCCAATCTTTTTATATCCAACCAAAGATGTTTAGTGCCAAAACCATCAACACCTCTTTCAGCGGCGATTTCCCGCATCATCGCCCTGGAAACAACATCCCGTGAAGCTAAATTACCTTT
>JBBTRL010000016.1:0-1128 GCA_038065195.1 Patescibacteria group bacterium | reverse complement strand
TTGGCGGGGAAATTGAAGTCGGGGGAGCGAAAAATGCGGCTTTGAAATTTTTCGCTGCCGCGCTTTTATCTAAAGAAATTTGGCAATTACGCAATGTGCCAAACATTGAAGATGTTGTCAGGATGGGCGAAATTTTAAGCGATTTGGGTGTAGAAGTAAAAAAAATCGGAGATAATAAATATGATATTCGCGCTTTAAATATTAAGTCAAATATTTTAGATGAAGAAAAGACAAGGAAATTACGCGCGTCAATAACGCTTGTCGCTCCTCTTTTGGTTAGAATGGGTAAGGTTGAATTTCACCATCCGGGCGGATGTCTTCTCGGCAAACGCCCGATTGATATTTTTTTAGACGGTTTTAAAGCATTTGGCGCGAACATTAAGCAGGGTAAGGATAAATATATCATCAGCGCTAAAAAAATTTGCGGCGCCAAATTCTTTTTTAGGCAGATAAGCGTTACGGCAACCGAAACATTGATGATGCTTGGCGTTATGGCTGAAGGCCGGACTGTTTTAAAAAACGCCGCGCAGGAACCGGAAATTCAAAGTTTAGCGGAATTTTTAAATCAATGCGGCGCCAAAATTCAAGGCGCCGGAACTTCAACTATAACGATTGACGGAGTAAGAGAAATAAAATCCGGAACTTACGAAACCATACCGGACAGAATAGAAGCGGGAAGTTTCGCTATTTTAGCTGCTGCCACGAATAGCAATATTAAGATAAAAAAATGCAATCCGGCTCATCTTGAAGTATTATGGAAAATATTTGAAGAAATCGGCGTTAATTTTTCATTGGGAAAAGATTATGTTGTAATTAAGCGATCAAAAAATAATTATAAAGCGATAAATATAAAAACGCACGAATATCCCGGGTTGGCTACTGATATTCAGCCGCCGCTTACCGTTTTATTAACGCAATTAAACGGGTTGAGTATGGTTCACGAAACGATTTACGAAGGACGGCTTTTTTACACGGATATATTGAATAAAATGGGCGCCAATATTATTTTATGCGATCCGCACAGAGTTATTGTCAGCGGTCCAACACTTCTTGATGGCGCCAAGGTTTTCAGTCCAGACATAAGGGCCGGTATCGCTTTAATAATCGCCGGACTTATGGCGAAAGGCG
>JBBTRL010000015.1:0-3584 GCA_038065195.1 Patescibacteria group bacterium | reverse complement strand
GTCTTCTTCTGGCTGGCTCGCACCTATGCCCGCCAAACCAGGCCGGCCGACGGCCTGAGCTTCGATCGTACTCTGCTGCCGACCGTCGTGCTCGCTGGGTTCATGGGCGGCAAGTCGCTACGCGCCGATCAGATCGAGCTCCTGAGCCTCATCGTTGACCATCTGACGGAGCACGGCTGCATGGAGGCGAAGCTGCTTCGCTCCTGGACAGTTGTATATTAGAGTGCGTGGTTGGAATATGGGCGGGGTGCTCAATTTTGTAGCCAATCGAGCTTCGCCTCGCGATGCTCGCTCGGCTCGCTCTCTTGGGCAAAATTGGCATGATCAAATTTGAAAATATTTCCAAAATTTATCCTCCGGATTCTATTGCATTGGATGATGTTAGTTTTACCGTGGCGAAAAATGAATTTTGTTCCGTTGTGGGCCGTTCGGGCGCCGGCAAATCAACATTGCTGAAAATGCTTATTAGGGAAGAAAATCCTACCAGCGGAAAAATTTTTATTGATGATATTGAAGTTACAAATTTAAGCAGGAAGGAATTACCTTTTTTGCGGAGGAAAATAGGCGCGGTTTTTCAAGATTTTAAACTTTTACCGCACAAAACAGTTTATGAAAATATTGCATTTTCTATGGAAGTTATCGGTATTGACGAGGAAATTATCGAAGCGGATGTTCCTCAAATATTAGCGCTTGTCGGTCTCGCGAAAAAAGTGAATCTTTTTCCGCATCAGTTGTCCGGCGGTGAAAAACAACGAGTTGGTTTTGCCCGCGCTTTAGTTTATCGACCGGAAATTTTAATAGCCGATGAGCCGACCGGAAATTTGGATCTTTTGAATGCTCTGGATGTGATACGGCTTTTGTTGAAAATAAACGAATTGGGAACAACGGTTATTTTGGCCACTCACGACAAGACGGTGGTGGATAATTTACAAAAAAGAGTCGTTACATTAAATGACGGAAAAGTAATCAGGGATGTAAAGCAAGGGAAATATATACTTTAATATTATAATAACCAAAACGCAAAAATTTGTCTCCCGTCGGGAGATCACTCGTAGGGTGATAATTTTTAAATCTATATGTTTATCGTTTTAAAAAGAGTAATAAAATTCGGGTTGGTTCGCGCTTGGCGTAATCGCATGGTTTCAGTAGCGACCATAGCTGTTTTAGTTTTAACTATTATTGTTATAGTTGGACTTTTATTTTTTAATGTTTTGACCGATGTTGTGGCGAAAGAGTTGCAGGGCAAGGTTGATATCAGCGCTTATTTTAATATTGAAATTTCGGAAGAAAGTATTTTAAAAGTTAAACAGGAATTGGTTGGGCGCGATGAAGTGACAGGCGTTGAATATATTTCTCGCGAAAAAGCGTTAGAAAGTTTCAGAGAAATCAATAAAGATAATGATGTAATTAAAAAAAGTTTGGATGTTTTGGAAGAGAATCCATTGGAAGCAAGTTTGAATATAAAAGTTGCTAATGCCAGCCAATATGCCGGAATCGTAAGTTTTTTAGAGTCGGGTTCGTTTAGCGGTTTGATAGATAAAATAAATTTCAGGCAGAAAGAAAGCGTTATTATGAAAATGGACAATATTACGCGATCTGTTAAGCGGGGCGGGATAATTTTAAGTTTTATGTTGGTTTTTGTAGCGATTTTGGTAACATTTAATACTATTCGTTTGACTATGCATACTGCGAAAGAGGAAATAGGCATTATGCGTCTCGTAGGGGCTTCCGATTGGTTTATTCGGGCGCCGTTTATCGTTGAGGGCATTGTTTATGGCGCGATATCTGCCATTTTCGCTCTTGGCATAATTTATCCTTTGATTTGGATTATTTCACCCAGTTTGGAATCTTTTTTGCCAGGTATCAATCTTCTTGATTATCTTCAAAAAAATTTATTTACGCTTTTAGTGATTCAATTCAGCATTGGAATATTATTGGGAGTAGTTAGCAGTTTGGTGGCGATAAGGAAGTATCTTAAAGTTTAATCACATTGATCGGTATATTATTTTTTATGTATCAGTTGGAAAATGATAATTTAGTATTTGCATTTCTTTTTTTAATTGCGATATGGACTTTGCCGTGGAAAGGAATTGCTTTATGGAAAGCGGCGCGTAACGGACAGAAGATTTGGTTTATCGCTTTATTGGTCGTTAATACATTGGCAATTTTGGAAATTGTTTATATTTTTATATTTTCCAAGAAGGTTCAAGCGGTTGAAGCGAAAAAAACGGAAAAGATTTAAAAATTATAAAATAATCTCTTTGAATATTTATAAAAACCTGCTATATTATAAGCAGGTTTTTATAAAGTAATATCAAAAAATGGCGGAAATGGAATTATGTATATTGAATAAAAATAAAGAAAAATTGGCGGGAATTTTTCATAAAATTAACGACAGTAAGCGCGTTATTATTGTTTGCCATGGGTTGATGGGCGGGAAAGACAGGAATTTTATCAGAAGTTTTTGCGTTTTTTTAAATGTGGCGGGATTTAACGCTTTCCGATTTGATTTTTCCGGAAACGGCGAATCGGCTGGTTGGTTTGAGGATTCTAAATATACAAAAGAAATTGAAGATTTAAGGGCGGTAATTGATTATTTTCATAACGACGGTTTCCGAAAAATTGGCATAGTCGGGCATAGTCAAGGCGGCGCTATTTGCGTTTTGGAAGCGGCGGAAGACACGCGAATTGATTTTGTTATTTCCATCGCGGGCGTAGCTTATCCGCAAGGTTTTATTCAAAGATTTAGCGGTTGGAATAATATTTCGCAAGAAGAATTGCGGGAAAGATTAAAACGGGACGGATTTATAGAATATGTCAAAAAAGATGGTCGGAAATTTAATCTTGCGAAAGATTTTTTTGACGATATGGTTGGTTATCATCCGATTGATAAAGTTAAAAATATAAAAGCGCCGATTTTGTTTATTCACGGCGATCAAGACAATTCAATTGATATTCAGGAAAGTCGGGATATGCTTGGCGTTGCTAACGAGCCAAAAGAATTATTTATCGTAAAGGGCGCAGATCATATTTTTTCCGATCCCGAAAAAGAAGCGGAAATAGTTAAAAAATCCGTTGAATGGATAGAAAGTGTTTTGAAGTAAATAATATTGCCGGGTCATCTAACGGTAGGATAGCGGACTCTGAATCCGTTCATCTTGGTTCAAATCCAAGCCCGGCAGCCTTTCTTCGCTTTGCTCGTCAAGGTCATTTTCTTACAAGGTCAGAAAATGACACAAATAGATATGAGCGACGAAGTAATTGAATTTATACCCAATATATTGATTTAATAAAACTTTATTTTCAGTTATTTGAAAATTCATGGAGGAGTTTTATGAAGACGAAAAAGTGGTGGTTTTGTTTTACATTGGTGGCGACAATGGTTATAGCGACGATAATTACAGATATGCTATATATAAACGGTTTGGAAAAGATCGCTGTTTTTGCGGGTTATTCGGTGTGGATATATTTTACCGTTAGTATGTTGCAGGCGATGATGGGCGGAAAAACAAATATTGATTTTGTCGTTTCTCTGTTTATTTTTTGCTGTAGTTCGTTTTTTTTGATAGGTAAAAGAAGTGAAT
>JBBTRL010000014.1:0-17971 GCA_038065195.1 Patescibacteria group bacterium | reverse complement strand
TTGCGCCGAGGCTGTTTCTTACGATTTCACAAAAAGTGAAAATTGGCGGAGAGGGCGAGATTTGAACTCGCGAGAGGATCACTCCTCTACTGGTTTTCAAGACCAGCGCTTTCAACCGCTCAGCCACCTCTCCAATTTTTTACGAAACTTTTCCGCGACATCTCATTTATGCCACAAGGCATAAATGAAGTGCGCGGATCCGTTCACGCCGCAGGCGATGAACGGGCAACCACTCAGGCACCTCTCCGTAATATTGATATAATAACCGAAAAATATGCGCCTGCGAGGAATTGAACCTCGATTTTAAGCTCCGCAAGCTCACGCTCTATCCATTGAGCTACAGGCGCGTTAATCGCTAAAATTTAGGCGGGCAAGTTGAACGACGAAGGCATTTTTTAAAACCTGATTTTTTTCATCAACGCTTCAAATAACGACTCTTCTTTTTTTACTTCCGGCAAATATTTTTTCAAAAAAATACGCGCAATAACCGGATCTTGATTCCCTAATGGTATTATTAAATCGGCATATATCGTCCCCTTTCTTTTGAAAAAAATTTCTTTTATTTCCGGCGGATCATAAGAAAGCCAAAACGATTTCATCTCATCAAAAGCATATAATTTACTGTCAATATACACGCCTTGATTATCAATTTTTAAACGCAAAAAACGCGGTTTTTTGACTGCGTATAAAAATACCACAAAAAATACCAAAAGAAAAGTGGCAAAAGCAAAAAAATCCCCGCTGACAATAAAATAAATTTCAATAACCACGGCGATAAAAAACAGAACTGCAAACCATATCCTGCTTTTAGAAAAATATTGAAATTCCAACGCTTGCCATTCCATCGCGTTGTTTCGCGACACATTATCATTATTTATAAGTTTATCGCTCTTGTCGCTCTCAACTGCGCTTTTGTCGGAAAAAACAGCGTCGCCCTTACCAAGATCTAAACCCTTCAAATCCACAATTTGTTCATCAGATGATTGCTTCATAAATAAAGATTAACATAAAAAATGATTTCTAAAAAGTTATAAAAAATTTGTGCAGTATAAAATTATTGTGATATACTATTCGTATGGACATACTGGCAATTTCTCAAACAGTTTTTTATATAGTCGCCGCATTGGCAATGATTATTCTCGGCGCTCTTTTTTTAGCCGCGGCTTACTATTTAATATCAATAGCCAGTCATATTAAAAAAATATCCAAAAATATCGGGCAGATATCGGAAGATGCCAAAGAGGGTCTGGAAAAAACTATTGGAAATCTTTCCTCTTTGCCTTTTGTTTCTTTCTTTTTTAAAAAAGCGTCCGCTAAAAAAGACGCGCATCAAAAAGGTCGCAAACCCCGTTAGAAGTCTAACCACGAGCATTGATAAATTATTTCGCAAGAGTGAAACGGCTTCGCCTCCATACAAACTAAAATCAATAATCGTTGTAAAACTTCTAACGGGATAAATAAAAAATTGTAATTACATAAAGATTATGAAAAAATCAACAATCAATAAATTAAAAATTGTGGACGGAGCTTTGATTGGAGCCGCGCTTGGATTTGCCGCAGGAATGATGCTGTCGCCGGAATCCGGAAAAGATTTACGCGAAGATATTAAAAGCAAATCAGCCGATTTTTACAAATTAGTATCTTCCAAAATAAAAAAAATAAAAAAAATGACGGAAAAAGAATATAAAGCGTTTATTGAAAAAGCGGTTGAAACATACGGCATAACAAAAAAGCTTTCCGTGGAAGAAAAAACGGCTCTTGTAAAAACCACTCGCGACTCATGGAAGCATTTTAAAAAACATTTTTAATTTTAATCGACAAACTCTATAAAAATAGCCCCCGCAATATTGCGGGGGCTATTTTTATAATCTCTTAAGTCGCAAAAAGACCATAATTTTTGTTCATATTGAATTAGCGACATCATCCGCGATCATATTTTTCATATTTTAATCCTTTTTAATAAAGCCGAGTTTAAAACTACGGTAAGCGAACTTAAAGCCATAGCGGCGGCGGCTATTATTGGATTCAAAAGTCCTAAAGCGGCCAAAGGTATGGCCGCGGCGTTATAGGCAAAGGCCCAAAAAAGATTTTGTTTAATTTTTTTCATCGTTATTTTACTAAGCTTAATGCTTTTCACAACATCGCGTAAATCATTTTTTATAAGAATTATTCCTCCTGTTTCTTTGGCAATATCGCTTCCGGAACCAATAGCTATTCCAACATCTGCCTGAGCAAGGGCAGGCGCATCATTTATGCCATCGCCAACCATCGCGACAACACTCCCTTCTAATTGAAATTTTTTGATAATATCAAGTTTTTCATTGGGAAGTAAGTTTGCTATCACTCGTTTTATTCCAACCTTTACGGCAATAGCTCGCGCCGTCCACTCATTATCGCCCGTAAGCATTATTGACTCAATTCCTAATTTACTAAGTTCACTCACGGCCTCGGTTGAATATTCCTTTAACGCGTCGGCTATAGCTATTAACCCCAAAATATCGCCGTTTACTGCCACAATCACCACTGTTTTGCCGGAGGTTTCCAAATTTTTAATTTTCTTATCAAATTGAGAAAGATTCACGCTTCCCATTTCCATCATTTTTCTATTGCCGATAATTATAGTTTTCCCTTGCCAAATCGCTTTAACGCCCAACCCAACTATAGCTTCAAATTTTTCCGCATCCGGGATAATGCCAACCGAAGAAGCCCTTTGCATTATTGCCACGCCAAGCGGATGTTCCGAGCCTTTTTCTGCTATAGCCGCTAGACGCAATAATTCTTTCTCGTCATCTGCTATTATATCGGTAACTTCCGGCTCGCCCTTTGTCAATGTTCCGGTCTTATCAAAAACCACTTTCTGCAATTTTTCTGTTCGCTCAAGATATTCGCCCCCGCGAATTAGTATTCCATCCTCAGCTCCCTTCCCCACGCCAACCATAAGCGCCGCGGGAGTTGCTATTCCAAGCGCGCAAGGGCAAGATATTATCAGCACGGCAACGAAAGACAATAGTCCCATTGTAAAATTGCCGAGAACTAACCACCATAAAGCAAATGAAATTAAAGCAACAAAAATTACCGCCGGGACAAAATAAGAACTAACTTTGTCGGCAAGTTTTTGGATAGGCGCGCTTGAAGCTTGCGCCTCTTCAACCATCTTTACTATCTGCATCAATACCGTTTCTGAACCGACTTTTACGGCCAAAAACTTAATCATTCCGTATTTGTTTATGGTTGAACCGATTACCTCATCGTCTTTTTTCTTTGAAACCGGCATACTTTCGCCGGTTACCATTGATTGATCAACCGAACTTTCGCCTTCAATAACAATGCCGTCAACTGGAATTTTTTCGCCGGGTCTTACCACGATAATTTCATTAACCATAATTTCTTCTGCCGCTATTTCCACTTCTTTTCCGTCCCTGATGACATGAGCAGTTTTTGGACGAAGGTCAAGGAGTTTTCTTACCGCCGCCGATGTTCGTTTTTTGATATAATCTTCCATAAATTTCCCGAGCAATACAAAAGCTATAATTACCGCTGACACTTCAAAATAAACATCTTTTTCCTGTACCGGAAGAATTTTTGGAAAGAAAATTATGAATACACTATACAGATATGCCGTCAATGTGCCCATAGCAATAAGAAAATCCATATTTAAAGTTTTGTTTTTAAGAGCATAATAGGCTCCCTTATAAAAAGTCCATCCCCCTATGAATTGTACCGGAGTAGTTATTATGAAAAGCCAAATCCCCCAAGTAAAGTATGGCAATGATGGAATTGGCACCCAAGTTACAATTGAAACTCCGGTGGCGAGAGTAAGCATTGCGATAACACGCAATAAAGCAATAACTAAAACTCCGGAAAGCGCAAAAGCCACTCTCCTTTTCATATTTTTGAGTTCTTCTTCCGGCGATTCAAATTTATTCAAACATTTTTCACTGCAAAAATAATGGATTCTGCCGTCAAAATATTTTTTAATTGAGTTAGTTTTGTTTACGCGCATTCCGCAAACAGGATCTGTGGCAAGCCCATCCGATTCTTCCGATTTGAAAAAAGCTTTATAACCCATCTGATTTATGGTATCCACTATTTTTTTCCCATTTATTTGTTGAGGATCATACTCAACGGAAGCTTCCCTTACTGCATAACTTACGACAACATTAACAACGCCTGTTTCATTTTTCAACCCCTTCTCTATAATTTGAGCGCAGGAAGCGCAATGCATACCGTTAATTTTAAAAACCTCTTTTTTCATATTATATTTTTATTAATTTATTTTTTTCCAAGTAATATGCTCATAAATACTCGACCAGATAAAACCAAAACTTATGGCAAATAATAATTCTTCCATCGGGATACCAAAAATTAAAATTCCGGAAACAACTTTAAGGTTCCAAACCTTTTCCACATAACCCGGATACATCGCGATAAGCGTAAAAAAATATATAAAATATATTCCTAAAAATATTACCGCGCTGGTAAACATTTTTTTCTTTAAATCGGGACGGCAATACCACGAGAACAGTCCGCCGCCTATCATTGCGATTATTGCGATATAAATAGGATTGATGGATGTCACCGCAAGAAGCAAGATAAAAATAAACGGCGCGGAAAGAAGCGCTATTAAATGATTGCGGTGTTTTGGCGAATGTTGCTCGTGATAATTCATTTTTTCGTGTTTTGTCTTGAAAATCAATTCATAAATTATAACCGCAATCCCACCAATGCCAAAAGAAAAAATAAAACTTTCAACATCAAAACCGGTTTTCATCGCTAAATCAAAAAGTGAAGGCGGAGACCAATATTCCGGCACAAAAATTGGTTCAGTGAATCCCAAAAGCGAAGTCCAAAAACTCACAACGAACATCTCCCGTTTTTTCTCTTTCGTATCCAGTAAAAAATAAATCGCCAACCAAACGCCTATCAATATCAAACTCCAAATTAACCAAGCGTATTGCATAAAATTAAAAAATGTTATCTATATTAAATTAACGACAATGTCCATTATTTTTTTTATGTTCTTCGTGATCACTATCAATACCTTGATCGCCATTGGATTCGCTACAATGATTGTCACTGCGCGAGCAATGTCCCCGAAATATCATCCAGAAATGAACCGCCGCAAAACCGCCAATAAGTACCGGCCACAAATATCCTCGTAAAGATAAATTACCGCCGGCAAATAGTAAAATAATCAATGGAAGAGCGCAAAGCAACATCATCCACCACATTGAATGATTTTTTTTATTATTATGATTGTGCATAAGCGACTGATAATTAATGAATTTTGATAAAATTATTTTTCGAATTTCACTAAACTTGAATTATGCATCCAAACGAAATACCAAGCGAATATCCAGGCGAATACGAACAGATAAACTGCGCCGAGCAATACGCTTCCAAAACTAATCCACGCGAAACCCGGAATAGTTTCAAATATCGCATGATGCAATTCCAAGCCCCTTGCCGTACGTAATGGTAAAAATCCGCCAAAAAGACAAACAAAATAAATTATCTCCGAACCGAGCACGCATTTCCAACCGTATTTTTTAAGTGAAAGCATAGTAATAATATATTAATTAGTTAATTTGATTATTTAATTATCGCATTGATCGATCTTTATAGTTTATGTTCAACGCCTTCCGATAATTTTGAAACTCCCATAACTAACTGATGATTTTTACCGACCATTATTGTCGCAATTATTGTCGTTAAGGGAACTGCCAGCAAGAGTCCGGAAGATGATATCAGTGCCCGAATAATTTCCTCGGCGACCGTTCCCAAGCTAACAAAATAATTCATCGGCATTCTTCGTAAATACAAAAGAATAATCAGGGGGAGGGCTGCGCCCGTATAAGCCAGAATCAACGTATTGACTACCGCCGAAATATGATCCCTCCCTACTTGCATCGCCTTCCGGAAAAGTTTAAATCCGCGCAAACGATGATCAACCGAAACGAGATTAAAAACAACAGAGGATTGGATAGCCGCAACATCGTCCAACACGCCTACCGCGGCAATAATTATACCGGCTATCAAAAGACCGACAAAATTAATTGAACTGCTTGTTTCCATATCAAGATACATAGATACTTCCGAAAGACCATTAAGCTGCGTGGCATCAACAACAAAATTGGCTAAAATGCCCACAAAAAACAGAGAAAAAATTATTCCCAAAAATGCGGCGATTGATTTTCTGTTTAAACCATAGGATAAATAAAGCGTTGAAATTAGGATCGTAGCGGCACCAACAAGACCAACACTAACAGGCTCAACCCCTTTCAGTATTTGCGGCACTATGTATGCGAAAATAACGGCGAAACTAAAAAGCAATCCAATTAAAGAATAAAATCCTTTCCAGCCGCTGGTTAAAAAAACTAAAACAACAAAGAAGATTGACAATAAAATTAATTCTTTTGTCCGAGATATATCAACAATACTAAATTCATTATCTCCAAATAAAGATTCGCTGACAAAAATTTTGTCTCCGGCTACGACCGGTATAAAATCATTCACAACCCTAATTTCTTTTTTTTCCTTTTCAACGGTAATTTCCACTAACAATTCCTGCTCTTTTACTATTTTATTATTACCGCCGATTTCCAAAATTATTTCTTTTTCTGATAGTACCTCTTTAACTATTCCGTCCACCACATCTTTTCCTGCGGGTTTTGAAAAAGCATAAATCAGCCCCATTAAAGATAACGCCAAAATAACAATAACTATATATTTATTTGGTTTTTCAGAAATATGATCGTGATTATGCATAATCAATAATGTTAATTAAATTTTGCAATCTCTTCCATGAGCTGATCGTTACGGATCCCCATATTCGGATCGTCAAAAACATACCTCACTATTCCTTCTTTATCAATCACTGCGTAAGTATGCCCGGGCAACGAACCGGGATGCATCGAAGATGACAACGACAAGGCGCCAAACGCTTTTGAAACAGACGCGCCGTTATCAAAAACTACCGTCGCTTGAGCCAACTCCGGCATCTTATCAATCGCTTGCTGCCAACTTTCTTTGGAATCAACCACGACCGAAAGAGTTACGATATCGTCATTTTTAAAACGATCGTCTTTTGAAAACGCCACAATCTGATTCCAGCACGCCGGATAACACATCAATCCTTCGTTAAAGAAGAGAATGGTATTTTTGCCGCGCAGAGTATCCTGCGAATAAACTTTGCCGTCGCGATCGCTAAAAGAAAAGTTAGGCGCCGGTTTATCTACAAGATTATTTAATAATCCGGAAGAAGTGTTTACTGTTGTACTATGATCATGGGGATCAACCACTGTATTAACATTGTCAATCGCGCTGTTTGAAACAGACGATTTATCTCCGCCGCCAAAATAAAATAAGACGGCAAATGCAACGACTCCGATGACCGATATCACTATTAATGTATTATTTTTCACCCCGTTAGAAGTTCGTCTCTATATAATCAAGTGATTAATTTCAGACAAACCAAAATTAAAAAGCATAACCCTCGTTAATCCCACGCAGAAAAATTTCAATGAAATTTTTCTGCCAAAAACTTCTAACGGGGTTCGTATTTTTCTTTTTTAAACTGATTAATTGCTAATTTCACAATTAAAGCGACCGCTGTAATTATAACCGCCGCCCATACATATTCAGGAACGACCTTTATAAAACCGCTTGCCGAATTTAGAATTTTTGTTAAAAAAATATTAATACTGACTTGATATTCGGAATTGACGAAAAGACGATTAGTAGCCGATAAATAGATAATCAACGCTCCCATTGCTAAAAAAGTAATTCCGGAAACCGCTTCAGATATAGTAATGCTGATTTTCTTGCTTCCCAGCGAATATTCAATCGGCTTTTGCAAAACCCCGCTAAATTTTTTAACAAAACCGGCTCTATCCATCAATAAAGAAATTAAGAATAAAGGCGCCACCATACCAAACACATAACTTAAAGTATAAATTCCGCCCCATGCCATTGAACCGGGAAGCGCCGCAAGGGCTAAAACGCCCGCCAATACCGGCGCGCAACAAGTCGTAGCAATCCCTGAAAATATTCCAAGAACGAAAACGGAAAACGCATTATGCCTTTTCAAAGAAGAATTAACTCTAAACGGCAAAGAAAAATGCCTGCCGGTGATAAGAATAAAACCAAGAAGCGTCAAAAAAATCCCCCCAATCATAAAAATAGTATTATGATACTGGCTGAATATTTGTCCCAATGCCGCCGCCCCCAACCCAATAGGAAGAAATACCGCAAGAATTCCCAAAAAAAATATAAAAGTCATCAAGAATATCTTGTATCGCTCCCGAAATATAGAAGCAAAATATGCGGGCAACAAAACGGTAATACAGCACGGCGCAAAAAGAGCCGCTACTCCCGCGATAAATGCCGCAACTAATGACGCGCTAATCAATAAATCCATATATAATGCTAATTAATGACAACACCCTTTAGAATGACCGGATTGATCATTAACCATTTTCTTTCTATATTCTTCGTGGCAATTTTCCGAACAAAATTTCTTGCCAAATTCTTCGGGATATTCCTTACCCTTTTCCAACTCCATTCCGCATATTGGACATTTTTTCTTAAAAATATTGAACATAAATTTACTGTTATTTAATTATTAATTATATTATTTTTTACAAAACCCATTCAAATTTTCTTTCGGCTATACCGCCGATTTGGCGAATTATCAAAATAACTGATTTTGACGCCGACGCAATCTCGCCAAAAATAAGCGTTCCTGCGCGGTGGTGTCCGCCCGGAGGATCGCCTCTCCACTCAACTGGCTTATGTTCATTCCCGTTTTCGTCCACAAGAACAGAAACTTGCGTTAAATCCTCGCCAAGCTCCATAGAATGAGTATCAAGCACTACTTCAAAACTCCAATTAGATCGATCAGTCGGCGTTACTGCCACCGTTACCGCTCCTTCATTATTGATTTTAGTATCTAAAGCAATAATAGATAAAATCAGAGTCTTATTATTTTTATATATCACATCGCTATTTTCGCTAATCGAAAAACGAATTAAAAAAACAACCGCTACGATAATTCCAACAATGCCTATTATTATAAAATACTTTTTTTTCACCCCGTTAGAAGTCGTTTTATTTATTATTGATATTATTTGTTGAAACATAGTGTTTTTAAATTATTCACATTTTTATCTTTTAGCAGAAAAATTTTATTCAAATTTTTCTGCCCAAGACTTCTAACGGGGTTCATTTTTGATAAAATTTAATCACTTTTCTCGCGATATAGATAATGCCCGCGATATTAAATACAATTCCTATCCAAAATAACTTAATTTGATATTGGCTTATTATACTGACAAAACCGGTAACACCAAGAATCGGCAAAATATTTACTAAATAATGCGCGCAACACGAAATCATCGCGCCAGTTGAAGTTGTTCCCGATATCGCCAAAATCTTACCCGATTCATTAGATTTGTGAACTATATTTTTCAAATAAACATAAAGTCCCAATTGAATTCCAAAACCAATCGCTAAACTTACTATAAAATACCAAAATTGGAAAAATTGATCCAAGGCAAAATTCCATCCAGAAAGCGATGAAATAATGCCAAAATATATGCCAACCAATGATAGTGTTCCTGATAACCCGTATATTGTGGCTTTTACAAACATAGGAAGTATTCATTTTATGCTCCGCAACTGCCGCCGGATTCAATTTTTGGCAAAACGCCCAAATTACTCAAAACACTATGCACATTTTTCTGCCAGCCAGACGCGCTGGAAAAATCAAAAGACATTATTTTTTCTTTATTTGTATTTTCCCAATCGATATTTTCCGTAATTTTAAAATACAAAGCGATTTCCAAATAATTTTGCGGAAACCAGAAAGAATTGAATTTCACCGCGACATCAAAAAGTTCTTCGCGTGATAATCCTTGCGACGCGCCGAGTTCAATAATGCCCAATAACGCCGCGCCATGGTTGCAATCGGGAAAAGACGTGGAATTACCGCAACAAGGACGATACGAACCGTCCGCCACGAATTGCGCGATCTCTTGCTGTTCTGGCGTAAGTTTTATTATTTCGTATTTATTATAATAATTGCCACCTTTTTCGTCTTTGCCCAAAGTCCAACCGCCGGTAGAAGCGAAATTAAACACCGAGTTATTGCCGGTTATCATAGGACTTTCCGCCAAAATAGGATTTTTATTCGCAAGCCCCAGCGCCCAAAATATATTTACTAAAAAATTAGAATTTTCATTATTGACAACTATATAATCATCAACTTGTTTTGTTAAAATATCCATCTGTTCTTCGGTTAAACCCCCGCGAGATTGGTAAAGCGCCGTAAATTTATCAAGGTCAATAACGCCTAATTCAACCGTTTTTAAAATAACATCGCCCCACTTAATCGGAATAATAAATCCTTTTTCCGGCAAAACTTCGGCGAATAATTCATCCGCCATCGCTTCGTAATCTTTGTTAATATTTTCGCTGTTTAAAGATACGCTATTCCCTTTGTTTTTGGAAACCGGTTTATCTTTCGGCAAAATTATGGCGCCCGCGATCATCAAAATAGCAAAAAATACAGCAAAAGAAATTAATAAAAAATCCGATGATTTAGCTATTTTTTTTAACGCTTGTATTATTTTTTTCATTATTTATCTCGCTCTTTGCCGCTCCCCGTCCGTGGCGATACCATAACGGACGGGGAGCGGCGCTTATCCGAAAAGCGACAATTTTATTTTCCGCAATTTACAAAAATATTTTTTTTAATTTAGCGATAAAACCGCTTTTCTTTTTATATTTATCAATTTCTTCTTTTTTTTCGCCATTGTCAAAATCATCGCCTTTGATGTTTTTCAAAACATCATCGCTGACTTTGCACATCGGACAATCTTTTTTATTCTCCATACCCAGTATATCAACTTCCAGTTGCCAAACGCCGTTTTTTGGCATTCTGGAAATTAATTAATCTTAAGCCCATAAATCTTCTTCCTTGTGTTGTCTTTAAATAGCCCTCTCGGCGCTTGGCATCTTCTTCATTAAGACAACCTTCAAAATAAATAAGTTTAAACGGCAATCTATATTTTGTGCTGAATGACAATCCTTTTTTGTGTTCTTCTAATCTCCTTTTTAAATTATTTGTGAAACCAATATATCTATTGCCATCTTTTAAGCTCTCCAATGCATACACATAGAAGAACACGCTGGAAGTTGTATTACTGGGCATAATAATTTACACAAAAAACATTAATATAATAACCCCCAACAGTATCATCGTAACGCCAAAAAACAAATTAAATAATTTTTCCGAGCGCTGATGAAGTCGTGCCATCGCCGCCAATGCTGGTCTGTTCGCCACGCCGAAAAGCAAAATAACCAATGGCGCCACAAACATCACGTTGTAAATCAGAAGATACATTAAGCCGGTAAAAAATGTCGTTTTCGCGGCAAGCAATCCGACAATCGCGACATAAATCCCGCCGGAACACGGAAAAGTGCAAAGCCCTACCAAAAACGCGCCAACCACAACCGCCGGCAAAGTCGCCTTTTCAAGCCAATACTTTATAGTACCTTGTGAAAAATGCGGCATTTTTGGAGAAAGCGGCAATTTTTCCCAGAAAAAATCTTTCAAATTGATAATGCCAAGAATAATCATTAACCAAGAACCGACTCTCGCCATTAAATGCGGCTGACCGGAAATCACGATTGCCTTCAAAAGTCCCAATCCTATTCCAAGATATGTTAAATAAATAACTACTATATATATCGTTCCGAATAAAAAAATATTCCTAAAAGACCGCTTCAATGAAAATAAAAAAGCGACAAAAAATATCAAAACGGCGATAGCGCACGGATTGATGCCGTCAATAAAACCCGAAACAAGTATAGTAGGTAAAAGAAAACTGCTCCGTCCGCTTAGCGGCAAATTTTTAACCGCATCGGATTGCAATTCGTTTAGATATCCAGCCACCGGCGCGTCAATCGGATATTTTTTTACTTCTCCGCGAAATCCCCAAATTTCATAATATTTCGCATCGCCGTGCATTTCATCTTGCCGGACATAAATTTTTTCAAAATCACCTTGTTGCCTGAATAAATCACTTACTATCGCAAAGGGAACATGACCACCCAAAATAATCTTTTCTCCGGCAAAAATCATCAAATGACCTTCCATTCCGACCGGTATGCCCGCCTTTTCTATCCTGTCTTTTAATTCCAAACGAGTTTCATTATCAGAAATATAATCTTTTACCGTCACTTCCTTAAAACCGTTATTCTTTAAAAAATTTATCAGTTCATCCTTATATTCGGAGCAACCGGTGCAATACTGACTGTAATATATGTCAGCATCAGTATCATTCGCTGAATACGCCGAGAATAACGGAGTTATCATAAAAGGCGAAAATATTATTATGAATAACTTAATTTTTCCGCCCGAGGCGGACCAGCCATGGGCTGGCAATTTTAATTTGTCATTTTGCATTTTAATTTTTTATTTTTGATTTATTTAATGACCGTGCCGATAATTTTTAACTGCAATTCTTTTTTATTGCCGGCGTTTGATCCGACTATTATCAGCCTCTCAAATGGTCCTGTCGCTTCCGGACCATGAGCGTTGGGATCAAAAAGTACTTCCAGAACCGCCGAAGCGCCAACCGCGAGATTTGTTTTCCACGCGGGATTGGCATGCATTCCAAATATCGGCGATTCGTTGCCGTCAATTATCAACTTTACCGTTGTGCACATACAAGATGTCTGAAGACCCTTTATTTCCATTTCCTGACTTCCGGAATTTTTTAAATTAAAGGTTGTTTTTGCGACGCCGTCAGCCATAGAAACTTTGCCTAAATTTATTAAATCCCTATCAACTTCTATATAAGGTTGCGAAGTCTGCGTTTTTTCGCCTCCAGAGATTTTATAAAAAGCAAATCCGCCGATGAATAAAACAATAATAACCGCGAAAATTATATTTTTCATTTAAAATTATGCGAATTTTATGTAAATCTGCGAATATATAATTCGTATATTCATAAAAATTCGTATTTCGTAAAAATATTATCTCTTATTTTTATAAATTTCTAAAATTTCTTTAAAAACTTTTTTGCGCGATTTTGCATTACTGCTTTTAACCGCCACTGTAACGCAATGCTCTAAGTGGCTCAAAAGCAATTTTTCATTAACTTTGTGAAGCGCGGAAATCACGCCCAAATTCTGTTGTATTATATTGATACAATACTGATCGCCCTCAATCATCCGACAAACACCGTCAAGATGACCCCTTAAATATTGCATTCTTTTTAAACACTCTTTTTTAATATTCTTTTGCATATTTTTTATTAACCCCCCCATGGGAGGGTATAAAATAATATTATCATACTATAAAAATACCGCAAGCAAAAAAGCGGGTGAGATTATCACGCCGCTTATTTTGATTAGTTAGACATTTCAATTTTAACTATATCCTTTTCGCAAATATTCTCATATCCTGTCGGCAAATATATATTTTCGGCGCCACACACTAAAACCCCCTTTATAATACGACCGTCTTTTAATGTAATATCTATAATCTGATATCCCATTCCAGATTCTGGCAACCCTATAAGCCGTTTCTGCTGTTTTCCATTATGCTTTAATTTTAATTCCATTTTTACCTCCTTTCAATTTTTAAATTTTTCGTAAATTTACATATTTATGTTTTAATTGATCATAAACCACTTGCCCCGACCGATCACCTCGATTTTACCATCCACTACTTTTAAAGCAGAATTGTCATCTAAAGCGTAAATTTTTTCCGGCATTCCTTTTACGGTTTCTTTTATAAAATCTTCTCTTATATTTTTAAAATCCGGGGAATTCAGATGGGGTAAAAAATAAAAGTCTACGAAATTGAGACCTGCTATATCTTCAGTTTTATCCAAATCTTCTTCATACACCATTTGAGAAATTCTAAGAGCCAGATCTTTACCCGTTACCATACTACCCGCGCTCGCTCCCGCATAAACTTTGGCTTTCAGTAATTCGGGCAAAAATGCTGCCAGGCCCGACTTATTAATCCATTCCATCAAGTGATAACAATTGCCTCCTTCAAAATACAAAACATCAGCCCCTTTCAATTTCGGTCTCCAATTTTTTTCATCCACCACCGAAATATCGGCAATATCAATGGACTTAAATTTTTGATTTTTCAAATTTATCAAATCGTTAATAAACCAGCTCTTGTCGCCCATTTCCACATTTGAGGCCGTGGGAATAAAAGCAAGCGAGGTATCTTCCGGTTTTTTCCCAACCAAATCAAATAAGGCCTTTGCAATTGATTTATTAGTGATGCCGCCGGATGTGAGTAATAATTTCATACTTATGATTGGTTTAAATTTGACTAACGGCGAAACACTCAGGTTAAGTACCCCGCTAATACAAATAGTATAGGGCCTTTTCGACTTTCTAAAAAGAGCGAAATTTGAAGTATTTTAATTATAGACAAATTAACCGACCTTGCTTTTTATTCATTTCATGATAAGTTTACATTCAGAATATTAAAAATATATCTTATTGGGGGAATGGTCAAATGAGAAAAATAATTGAAAGAAAAGTTTTTTATCAGTGCTCTCAATGTAAGAAAAAGTATACTAATAAGACAAAAGCTTTTAGATGCGAGCGCAGAACTCTTGAAGAAAAAATTTTCAAAATAGGAGATCGAGTCCAAAATATTGAACCGCGAACTTGTATGACAACCAAAAAACAATACATTTTTTCAGGGAGAGTGACAAAAATAGTTGGTCCAAATCCATCGGACTATGAATATGAAATGAAGTGGCTCGCAAACAAAAAGGAAAGATTAAATGCTCATGTTTTTATGTGTCAGATAAAATTTCCTTGCCCTCACTGCAAGGAAATAAGAGAAGAGCGTTATTATGCTCCGGAACTAAAACTTATTAGCCGACGATAATTGTCGGCTTTTTATTTACATATGGGTTCAATGCTTTTTCGCGAAAAACCACTCCCGCCGTCGCCAAGGCTTTGGCGGGCAGGCAAGTCTGCGCGATAAAAAATTGTCTTGGCGGTGAGGGTGGGATTTGGTCACAAGTAAATTTTCCACGGAAAATTTCTCGCGACCCCGCCTCGCCCCGCATCACTGCGGGGCTCCGGCCTTCAAATCCCCCTCAGTAATTTCAAAATAGAGAAATTATTCTCTATTTTTAAATTACGGTGAGGGTGGGATTTGAACCCACGGTACGGTTTTAAAGCCATACAACAGGTTAGCAACCTGCCGCCTTAAGCCTCTCGGCCACCTCACCAATACACTACTATAAATTTGAAATAGAGTTTTTAATACGCTTTTTTAACAATTCTCTTTGTTGACCGGTTTTTAAATAATACTCTTGTTGCGTAGCGTCTTTTTTTGATAAATAAGCTTCGTAATAAACCAAAACTACTGGTCTATGCGGTTTAGTAAATTTTGATTTACCCGATTGATGTTGTTTTAATCGTTTCCTTAAATCATCCGTATAACCTATGTAAATGTCCTCGTTACTTAATTTTAAAGCATAAACATAATACATATATTAAAGGTTAGTCTCCCTACGGGAGATCTGCCGCAGGCAGACAACCTGCCGCCTTAAGCCTCTCGGCCACCTCACCAAAATCTAATCCCAATTTCTTCTTTAACTGTCTTCTTCCCTGACTACTTTTATAAAATAATTCTGTTTTTCGAGCTAACATTTTATTTCTATGAGCTTCGTAATATATAAGTTTCCATGGTCTGCCAGATTTGGTAGATATAACTTTTCCGGCATTATGTCTGCTAAAACGCTCCTTTAAATCACTCGTCAAACCCTTATATAAATGCTTTGTTTTATCGCTTCGTAAAATATATACATAAAACATAATAATTCTTTCCTCTCCGCTCATCGCCTACGGCGTGAGCGGATCCGCGACAACCCATTTATGCTATGAACATAAATGGGTTGTCGCGGATCGGCCACCTCACCAATGTTTTTATATTACCAACAAGAGAGCTAAATAACAATAACCGCTATTATAATTTATTTATCAAATTTTTATGTGTTTTTAATTTTATTTTTCCCTATATTTTTCAGTCGTCCAAAATCCCATATATTTCCCAAACATTAACCGTGTTTGCGCTTCTATTGCCGGAAAAGCGCCGAAAATTATTATAGTCAATGGCAATAAAAACCACTGTAAAATCATTAAAACCCAGTTGCGTTTCGCGTAAATTTTCGGACGCGGCGGCAAAAGATTAATGCTGAAATATGCCGACGATACAACGCCAATCATAGCAAAAATCATAATAATTCGCGTAATGCGCGGCAAATTATAAGAAAGAACGGTTGCCTTGAATTTATCTCCTCCTAAAGTTAATGGCAACCAACCCAATAAAAAAATAATAAGACCATTTGTTGACCAAGACCAAAAACCCTCAAATTGAGATAATATCCAGTAAATTTTCTTACCGATGCCTATTTCCTTATTTTTCCAAAAACCAAACAACATATACGGCAAATTTTCCACTCCCCACGCCCACCGTCTCATTTGCTTATACTGATTGACCATACTCTTAAAAAAAGTCGGCGCCGCATTGGTATCCATGGAAACAGGAAAATGAAGCGGTACCACTTCGTAATTTCCGTCGTAATAAAGATAATTCTGCCAAAAAATTCGCGAATCTTCGGACACGACATTGGTTTGCCAAAAACCAATGTCATTCAATGCTTTAAAGCTCATAGAATGGGAAGAAAATGTAACTTGCCGTTCCGGTCGTTCTTGTTGCATCATATGCCAAAAACTGGACGAAAACGAAATAACTCTCGCCAATGCCGGCGCTTCCCATACATTATTTACAAACAACGGGATCGGTTGAAAACTTGCCCTGGTCGGATTGGGATGCGTCAAATAATGATACGCAAGACAAGAAAAATACCCGAAACTCACTACCGTATCCGCGTCAAAAACGGAAACAATTATATTTTCATAAGAAATGTTTAAATTATCAATTATCTTTTCTTTGACTTTTTTTGCGGCCCAAGCTTCATTAGAACCTTTGCCGGCTATTTCTCCGATGATATTCGCCGGATGGATTACCGTAACGAATTTAAAAAATTTTCCACCGAATTCATCAGTAATTTTCCGCGCCAATTCTCTCCCCCCCTCTCCGCTTTTTTCTTCAATCGCCAAAACAACTATCATTTTATCCAAGGGGTAACCGCTTCGCGCCAATCCCTCAATGGTCGGCTCTACTATCTCTATCCCTTCTTTATACACGGGCAGAATAACAAGATGGTAAATATCCCGCCAATTTGTGATTTTTTGAAGTTTCTCCATCCAATCAACTTTTAAATTATTTTTCATTTTTTTATATCCGGAACGCAAATGTAAAGACAAATACACTGTTTTGAAAAACCAGTAAATATCAAAAATTATGATAAAAATAGCGACTGCGACAGGCGCAAACCAAGAAAAAATAAAACAGGCAATAATCGTCGCCCAAGATAAAAACCCGGGTAAAATTTCAAACAAGCGGTAAAGCCGCCGCTCCCGCCAATTTTTCAATTCAGTCGCGCGTCCGATTTTTAAGTAATATTTATCCATAATTAAAGCTTATAATATTTATAGTGCCTTAAAAATTTAGAAAACGCAAAAAATTATATCTCCGATATAATTCGTTCACTCGGTTAAAATAAAAATAAATTTTTATTTTTCCCTCGCTGCAAATTATAAATAAATCTAAAATAATGTCAATCTTTTCATAAATTATAATAATGGTAAACTGTAATGAATCAAAAAATAAGTTTCTTGAAAATTTAAATACGGGAGGAGATACATGTTAAGGGATGATGAAATGCTAAATAATCACATTAAGCAAGTTTGTGAAGAAAAAAGACGATTTGAAAACGCTTTTCAGGGGATACTAAGAATGATCCTGGAAAAACCGATAGAAAAAATTAATGATTGCGGCAAAACAAAACTT
>JBBTRL010000013.1:0-2740 GCA_038065195.1 Patescibacteria group bacterium | reverse complement strand
CGCGCTTTCCCAAAATATAATCACAAAAACTCCCATCCATAATAATAAACCGATAATTCCCATTTCTGCCCAAATATCCAAATAAAGATTATGCGCGTATATGGGCGTACGATAATTTTCTCCAAAATAATCACCGCTATTATTATCATAAAACCAACTCGCAATGACGCCGCTAAAAATATGTTTTTGCTTCAAATTATTTAATTTATCTTCTTTTTCGTTAATATTTAATTGATAACTGCCAATACCGGAACCATACAAAGGATATTTTTCTATAACAGACCACGCTTCACGCCAATTCTTTAATCTTCCGGCATTAGAAACTTCTTTTATATTAAAACTTGAATAAAAACGATTATAAATAGGAGAAAATAATATGCCGCTCAACAATATTGTTATGAAAATCAACGCAAAAATAATGCGTTTTTTTTCCAACCCACTCTTAAGCCATAAGATAAAAAAAACAAATATTCCCGCGACAAGACCCGCATAAGCGGATCTGGAAAATGTTAAAATGGTCGCCGCGAATAAACATAAGATCCCTATCCAATAGGGGATAATTTTATTTTTAGACCAAAAATTCAATATCACTGAAAGCGCCAATGGCGCAGTTAAGCCGATATAAAACCCGAAAATATGGGGATCAGGGAAAAATCCGACAGCTCGCATAATTGTTTTTCCGGAAATATTCACAAACCAACTTTGATAACGAAAAACGATTGCGCCGAATTCTTGCCCCAAAAAAACGGGAAAAAAATTCCGCGCCCAAAAATGAAAAACTTTATCGCCATTCCAAATAAACTGCCCGAAAAACTGAATCAAAGCCGAAATAGCGACCAAAAACGCGGATAAGGATACAAAAAACACAATTGCCATTGGCGTAATAACAATTCGCGATGAATTTTTTCCACCATCTTTTTCAATAAATAACGCATAAAGCGCTATCCAATATAAAGGAAATATTGAAGCGAAAACCAACCATTTACGCAAACCCCAAATCCAATTTTCGCTCCACAAAACAGATAAAACGCTAAAAAACAAAAACAACAATAGCAACCAACCAATTTTATCTTTTTTTATAGTCACTAATAATTGCGCCCGCGATTCCTTGGTCAAATAAAAAAAATTAATAACGCAAATAAAAAACAACACCATAATCATCAATCTGCCAGTGGCAATATCAACTCCTATAATCGGGGGGTTTAAAGCAACTTGAAATGGAAAATAAAAAATAAGGAAAAAAAATCCGTAAGAAAAATAACGCCAAGATAGAACGGCGTAAAGCGATAAAAATACGGAAACAATAATAAAATAAAACATTATTTAAAAAATAATCTTAAATCGTTTCGGTTTAAAGCTCGCAATAAATAAATGACAACACAGTAGGTGGTAGCGCCTATAATTATATTCCACAATAAATTCAAATCACCAATAAAACTAAGCGTCGCGTACATAGTCAAAGATCCGACTAATGCCTTAAACGCCGTTTTTATGGATGGAAAAAAATTGGTATTCTGGGAAATTAAAAAAAGCATCAAAATCGTAACTAACATTTCCGTAAAAATAGTGCTTATCGCCGCGCCGAAATAAGAATACTTGGAAATCATAATAACATTGGCGACAATATTAAAAATTGCGCCACCGCCATATATCCAAATCGCTGTTTTTTGACGACCCAAAGCGATAATGGAATTGCCGAATAAATTCCCAAAAAATATAAATATAACGGCAAAAGCCAGTATTTGTAAAACAAGCGGAGTATCCGTTAGAAAATCGGATCCGCCAATCAATAATATAATTGATTTTGCCGATACAATAACGCCAAAAACGATCGGCATTGCCATAAGCGCTATAATATCAAAACTTTTTTGAAAAATAAATTTAAATTTTTCTTTATTGGAAACGGCATAATCGGAAAGCAACGGCATTATAACGCCGACAAACATAGCGGGAAAAAATATCAAATTCTCCAAAACTTTATATGCCACCCCATAAATACCAACATGATCGGCTGGCTTCATAATTGAGAGCATTATAATGGCCACCTTGAAATAAACAGCGGTCAACGCTATTGAGATGGCGATAGGCAACGCTTCCTTAAAGATTTTTTTCCAAAAAACAAAATCAAATTGTAAAACAATAGGAACAAATCGTCGAGCATAAAAAAAAGTAACTGCGAAATTAGCAAAACTTCCAAATGTCAAAGCCGCGATAATCCATAAAAACCCTAACTTCATTTGAATAAACCAAATAATCAACGCCAAATTAATAATTCTGCCTATAATTTCCGCTAAAGCTACCCTGTTCATTTTTAAATATTTCTGAAAAATACCGACAAGAACCTGCGAAGAAGAAAGAAATAAAAAAGAAAAAGCGCCGATAATTACGCCGCTTTTTACCATAGCGCTATATGGAAAAAATAAACTTATACCCGCCGCTGCCGCCAAAACTATTATTAAAGAAATAATGCGTAGAGAAAAAATATTTCCGATTATTTTCTTTTCATCAGCTCCGGGACGCGAAATATCTCTAACAAGCAATGAATAAAGACCAAAATCTGCAATAATACTGAAAATAGAAAGAAACGCCAATATAGTAACATACTCGCCGAATATATCTTTACCAAGATAACGGGTGATAAATCCGACATTCACCAGAGCGATAATGGTGCCAAAAATCCGAGCCGCTACGGATATTATGGTGTTAAAAGCGATTCTTCTAACGATCATATTGGTAGGTC
>JBBTRL010000012.1:17026-17496 GCA_038065195.1 Patescibacteria group bacterium | reverse complement strand
AAATTTACTAAAAAGACTTGTGCTTGCAAGCACAAATAAGGGAAATTTAATCGTTGATCCATTTACTGGAAGTTCTACGACTGGTATAATTGCATATCTTCATGGCAGAAATTTTATCGGTATTGATACTGAGTCGAAGTTTTTGGATTTATCTATTAAACGATTTGAAGAACTAGATCGTAATTTAAAGAATAAGTATTTAACTAAATAAAAAATAATTTATGAAAACAAAGGGCATAGGAGGCGTGAATACAATAACAGGACTTAATTTTGAGAAAAAACGCGATATTTTAGAAATTCTTAAAAAGGCAAAAGATTATACGATAAAAGACGGCGTTATTTATTATCAGAATAAAGAAGTAGCACGCAGTTATCGTAAGCAAAGTTTATACAAACTACTGACCGGGAAAGGAGTTGATTGGCGAAAATATATATCAAAACGTCTTTTCCCGGATGAAGCATTATATGTG
>JBBTRL010000012.1:12257-17016 GCA_038065195.1 Patescibacteria group bacterium | reverse complement strand
AACACCCTCTTTATTATTGAAATGAAATTCCAAAAAGTTGAGGGTTCAGTTGATGAAAAATTACAAACCTGCGATTTTAAGAAAAAACAATATCGCAAACTTATGGCACCACTGAATATCGAAGTTGAATATATCTATATTCTTAATAATTGGTTTAAAAATACGTCATACAAGGATACACTTGATTATGTCATTTCGGTCGGGTGTCAATATTACTTTAATTATTTACCGTTGCAAAAATTAGGCCTGCCGGTTTCTGAGTAATATTTTTTTATTGTTGTTGATATAAATAAACTTTCTATATAATTGATGGAGGGTTTGTAAAAATAAAAAGTTAATACTATTGGTTGAGTAAAAACAAAAACAGCGATCGAAAAAGTCGTTGTTTTTGTTTGCGATTTTTTTCATCAGATATCCGTGTAACCGGATTATTAATTGATTGGGATTACTCTAGTTTTCGCAATTAAAAATCGTGAATTTGGGGTTTACGCGTATTGGTCCGGCCAGTCATTTTGCAGAACTATAATATCTCCGTTTACGGTTAGATTCGGTAAGGCGGCAAATGCTTCAGTTGCGTTATCGAACCATTTTACTTCCCCATTATATTTATTTTCTTTCAATCCTTGTTCAATATACGGGGTTACGGAATTTTTTATCAATATTATTTTTTCTATGCCGGCTTTCGCCAATTTTTCTCCGATTTTTTTATGCACCAATTCGGTTTTCGCGCCCATTTCCACAAGGCCGGGAGTAACATAAAATCTTCGGCGGTTTTTTAGCGATGTCAAAAATTCTATAATGGCATTTACGCCGTCCGGATTGCCATTATAACTGTCGTCCAGCAAGATTACGCCATCGCCGTAATTTTTCAACTCCAAACGATGATTGAATGGTTTAGTTTTGGCGATTCCTTGCTGAATTTTTTCTGGGCTGATGCCTAATCGCAAAGCGATGTCGGTGGCGACAGCCAGCGGACCAATGTGATGCAATCCCAATAGTTTTGATTTTACTTCTATTTTTAAATTATCATTTTCCAGAATACACGATGTGCCAGTTAAATTCGTTCGCGCTTCTTGAACGCGCCAATTTCCAACATTGTCGCGATTGTATAGTATATGATTATTTGATGCCCTATTTTTCGCTAGGGCGTTTTCGCCGTTGACATAAACTATTTTGTTTTTGAGCCAGTCGGCAAGTTCAAAAATCGTATCGGCGGCGATATTCGTGGTTTTGAATTTTTGCAGATGCGCTTCATTGACTCCCGTAATTATTCCGATTTGCGGTTTAATTATTCGGCATAATTTATGCACATCGCCGGTGTAATATTCACCCAATTCAAATATTAATATTTCTTCATCTCCGGTTAATTTTTTTACGAATTTGCTTATGCCGATCGGCGTATTGTAATTATCAGACGGGGCGGCTGTTTTTTTTTCTTCCGCCAAAACGGTTTTAAGAATTTCCCGCATAGTGGTTTTTCCGAAGCTTCCGGCAATGGCTATTTTTAATGCTTGGTGTTTTTGCAATATTTTTTCCGTATTTTTGATAATAAAAAATTCTATCGGTTTTTGGATTAAAATATTAAATAGCCAAAGAGGAATAATTATTCCGTAAGCCAAAAAATGCGGCGCGGAAATTATAATCAAAATAAAAGCAGGGTATTTTAACGGATTCGTCCATTGGAACATAAGTGTGAGCGCCGCGCCATAAATACATAAAAGAATTATTGAAATAACGGCAATGACAAAAAGCGATTTCGGAGTAATTGCCAAATGTTTTCTGTTTTCAACCTCATTGAAGTTTTTAACTTTTTTGCGCCAATTTATATAATCGCGAATATTGTATTCGCTCGCTTGCAACATATAGGCGATGGATCGGACATAGCGGGGATTATAAAGAGAAAGCCAGTTTTTTACCCCGTTAGAAGTCTTTGGCAAAAAATTTTTTTCCAAAATTTTTTGCTCACCATTGGATTGTTGAAGTGAATTTTTAAACATACTGCTTTTAATAATAATTAAATAAAACAATAAGATTTCTAACGGGGTTCATTAGGATCGTGAAATAAAATTTTTTATTAAATCAGCAATTTTTTCCGGATTTTCCCGGTGCGGAAAATGCCCAATGTTGTTTATGATTTTTAATTGGGAGTTGTTTATTAAATGATTTAATTTTTTGCCGTCGTTGATAGGCGTTTGCGTGTCGCAATCGCCCCAGATCAGTAGAGTCGGAATGGTGATTTTTTTCGCGGCAGCGGTTAAATCTTCTCGGACGATATTTAAAAAAATATTTCGCAGCGTGCCGGCATCAAGATAGTCGCTGCCGATTTGATTATAGAATTTTTGTTTTATTTTTTGCCTCCAAAAAATTAATGGAGGGAATAGGGTTAATATTTTGCCGATTTTAGCCGTTAAGAGAAAGAGGAAATTTTTGGCGGTATTGGTTTTTGAAACGCCGGCAGAACCGATCAATACGGCTTTTTCGGCTTTAATATTTTTTGTCGCCAATCCTTTGATAACAATACGACCTCCGAACGAATGGCCGACCAAAGCGTTAACATTGAGATTAAGTTTTGTTATGAATTTTTTTACCAAATTAACATACGCGTTTAAATCCCACGAAGTATTGGGCGTTTCACTGTTGTCGAATCCGGGTAAATCCATTCTGATAATACGAAAATTGGGTAAAAAAGGAATTAACGGATCAAAGGTGCGGGAGTTGTCTTTCCATCCGTGCAAAAAAAGAATAATCGGGCCTTCGCCTTGGTCCGAATATTCTACCGCGAGATTGTTGACTATAAGCTTCATAAAATTATTTTTATTTTAAAACTTTTTCAAAATGCTGGTAGTCTTTGAGGCTTTTCCAGTCGCCGCCCCAAATCCAGCCGAGTTCTTTGAATTTTTTGACAATTGAATGTTCAATGTTAAATGTTCCCGGCTTTGTTGGATTATAATTCGCTCCATCCGGCAAGATTTTTCCGTCTTTTATGCAGGGATTTAGTTGCGGGTTTATATCTATCGCAAAACCATAGGCGTGATTTGACAATCTTGCGGTGTTGGCAATTTTTCGGTAATTGAATCCGGAAGTATTGTTATGCTTCATTGATATATCGTCGTTCCAGCCGTACGCGGAAATTGGAACAGCTTTTTCTATTGGGAATTTTATTTGCCGCGCTAATTTAAAAATTTCGTCAATATCTTTTTTGAGCCTTTTGTCTATTATAAGCTGACCTTTATGTATTTTTTCATCAAAAGAATAATATAAAATATCGGTAAGTTTTTGTTTTTCAACAATTTCAGGCAACCAATTGGGATTAAAAGAATCCAGCATTTCTTTATAAGACAATTCGCTGTCCATAATCGGATTTTCTATTGTGCTTTCCGGCGATAAGTTTTTTAATTTTTCAATCATTGATTTGTGTATGATATAGAGATTGAACTTGTGTTTTTTGGCTCATTCCAAAAACTTAATTTTTCACCCTTCGCCCATTCAATAAACTTTTCCGCCACGCCTTCGGGCAATTCGCCATCGTGATCGCGTAAGTTATTTTTCATATTCAGAAATTAAATTCTTGATAATTTTTATCATCACTTCCTTGTCCTTCGGGTCACTTTCGGCAATCAATAGCGCTAAAGCCACCAGCGCGTTGTCATTTATTTTTCGCTCGCCGGACTTTTTAAAAAGATAATTTGATTTGTCCAAAAAATAAACAAATAAAAATGCGCCCGAACGTTTATTGCCATCGGAAAATGGATGATCTTTAATAATTAAGTAAAGAATATGCGACGCCTTGTCTTCAATGGTCGGATACAATTCTTTTTTAGCAAAGGTTTGATAGAGCCCTTTAATAATTCCCTCAAAACTTCCGTCCCTTTCTTGTCCGAATAAATCGCCCGCTTCTTTTTTAGCAATGAGCTCTTTTTTAAGCTCCGTAATTATATTTATACAAGTATTATAATCTAAACTGAATTCTGTTTTTTGCCCCTTTTTATCCGTTAGTTGCCCTTTGTCATACTGCGCAAGTAAAGAAAGGGTTTTTGAATAGTCGGCAAGCAAATTTAAAATTTCCGCTTCCTGCCCAGAGAGTAATTCTTTTTTGGATTGCTTTTGTAAAAATAAAACCGCTTCTTGTAATTCATAAAATTTATTTCGCGCCTCCAAAATCCGTTTCTCGTTTATAGCGTAACCTTTGGCGAGATACTGTTTCAGGATTTTACTTGCCCAAATTCTAAACTGCGTTGCTCGTCTAGAATTTACGCGATAGCCAATGGAAATAATCGCGTCTAAATTATAAAATTGCGTTTTGTATGTTTTCCCGTCTTCGGCAGTATGTTCTAAAATGGAACTAACTGAATTTTTCTTTAATTCTCCGGCCTTAAATATATTATTGAGATGTTTAGTTATCGTTGGTCTTTGTGTACCAAAAAGTACGGCCATCTTATTTTGTGTCAGCCATATTGTTTCTTTTTCCAATCTTACTTTCAACTTTACCTCGTTTTGAGGTGTTTTGTAGATTACTATTTCGCCCCTTTTAAAGTCATTTTTTGTCATAATTTTTATTTCCAAAAACTTAATTTTTCTTTTTTCGTCCGCCCTCGCTTTCCGATTCCGATTTTTCCGCCGCCGAATTTCGCGCCAGTGAAACTGGCGCGCCGCTTATATTTTACTCAATAACAATTAACGGAACAAACATTTCTTCTTCGCTCGCTCCGCCGTGATTTCCGATAAAGATATTCTGGTCTTCTCCCAAAACCAAATCTTT
>JBBTRL010000012.1:6192-12157 GCA_038065195.1 Patescibacteria group bacterium | reverse complement strand
TCTTTCATTATCAAAACATAATCGCCTATTCTGTCTTTAAGCTTTTCATTCGGTTTAAACAAACCGAAATAATTACTTTTTACCAAATCATTGCTCTTGTAAATTTTGCAAGCATTTTTAAATTCTTTAACTTTCTGTGGTCTAACATAACAATAGACAACTCTTGGCTCGCCAGAAAGAGGCATCGCCAAGGTTTCAACAAATCGGGGATGGTTTTTTAATTCAATAATTTTATTTTTTTCTTTCGTATCAATCAAACCATGATCGGCAGAAATAATAATCGCCGTATTTTTATTTTTTAATGATTTAGCAAAAGATTTTACCTTTTTATCTAATTCAATAAAGTGCTTTTTCGCCCCTTGGCTATCTGTTCCATTTTGATAATTTGGTTTATACATATTTGATTTTCTATTTTAATAAATCATCAACTTGAACTTCTAACGCTTTGGCGATTTTTTGCAAAGTTTCAATGATCGGAGCGCTGGGAATTGAACCTAGTCTGCCTACTCCTTCACCCGCCCAACTTTTATATTTTCGGGCTACTGAGATTTGAACTCAGACTAAATCCTCCCAAAGGACTCGTGCTACCATTACACTATAGCCCGATGAAAAGTTGGGCGGGCAAGAAGCAGGCGTACTACCGGTATATGACACTCCGATAAAAGTTAGGCGAGTAAGCATTATAAGTATAGTTTAAACTCAAGCGGCAATCAATATTTGCGTTGTTATTTTATCGCGATAAAAATTTATCCCCAACTTAAATTATCATTTGGAAAAAAAAATGGTATAATAAAAAATATGCCCAGTAATACAACTTCCAGTGTGTTCTTCTGTATGTATGTATTGGAGAGCTTGAAAAACGGTAAAAGATATATTGGTTTTACCGATAATTTAAAGAGGAGATTAGAAGAACACAAAAGGGGATTGTCATAAAGAATAATATTGCTGGGTTTAAAATTAATCAATTTTGGGTTGTCAAAAAATAGTATTTGGTAACTGGAAGTTGATATACTGGGTATGAGTATAATAAAAAAAATTACCAATATTAATATTTTCGCGCAATGTCGGTCGTCCAGACTATCTTTGTGGCAATGCCCGAGTTTCCTTTTTATTATAATGGGATTAGTTAATGTTATTGCTATGATAGGGACTTACGCGTTGACTTCAACGAAATACGGCGATGAACCGGAAATAGCCGCTTTTATTGTCGTGCTTGTTTCCCTGGTGCTTTTTATCATCGGCGTTCTTATTGTGGAGAATTTTAATAAAGTAGTGGAAGCGAACCGATTGAAATCGGAATTCGTGAGTATCGTTTCTCACCAATTGCGTTCTCCCATTTCTTCTATAAATTGGACTTTGGATTTGATTTTAGGGAAACGATTGGGTGAAGTAAACGATAAGGTTTTGGATTATTTAAAATCGGCCAAGATCAGTACCAAGAGAATGATTGCGTTAGTGAACGATATTTTAAATGTTAAACACATTGAAGAGGGTCGGTTCGGGGACAATATAAAATCAGTGAATATAAGAGAAGTGGTGGATAAGGTTTTTGACGATCTTAAGTCGTTCGCGGCGGCAAACAATGTTGAATTGTTATTAGAGGAGAATGTTAATGAAACTTCTGAGCGATATAATAAAAATAGCGATCATTTTTTTGTTATAGAAGCGGATCCTGAAGAAATAAAAATGATAATTCAAAACTTGGTGGAAAATGGAATTAAGTATATAAAAAATAGCGGGTGTGTTAAAATTAAATTGGACAGAATAGAAAGCTTTGCCAAAATAACGGTTGAAGACAATGGTGTCGGCGTGCCGGAAGCCGATCGAAAATATCTTTTTCAGAAATTTTTTCGCGCTTCAAATGTTCGATCTATTCAGACTGAAGGCACTGGGCTGGGTTTGTTTATAGCTAAAATAATAGTTGAAAAATTGGGAGGGAAAATCGGGTTTACCAGCAAGGAGGGCGAAGGAAGCGTTTTTTGGGTTACATTACCTATAATTAATCACTAATCGTATTGCGAATTATCTTGAATACATTATTAGAGATTGTTCGAGATTTAATTTGCGATTGATTGGATAAAAAATATGTCAAAAACTATTCTTTTAGTGGAAGATGAGCCGGCTCTTCAAAAAGTAGCCGGAGAAATTTTGCGCCAGGAAGGTTTTATTGTTAAAAGCGCGATAGACGGAGAAGAAGCGATAAGAATTATAAAAACAGATAAACCGGATTTGGTTTTATTGGATTTAATTTTACCTAAAAAAGACGGATTTGAAGTTTTAAAAGAAATGAAAGCTGACACGCAAACGAAAGATATACCGGTTATAATATTAACTAATTTAGAGGGCACTCAAGATATTGAAAGGGCGCTTGAATTGGGAGCCATGAATTATTTAGTGAAAGCCAATTATGAATTGGAAGATATAGTCAAGAGGATAAAAGATGTGCTGAAGTAAAGACTATTCGCGAATATACAAATTGTAAATAATATACGAATTCGTATATTTGTGTATATTTGTATATTCGTGATTACTCCACATGCATGTTTCCGATCAACAACTCAAAGCTTTTATATTGGACTCCGGTCTTGTAGATGCGAAAAATTTTAAGAAAGCGGAATCCAAGTCCAAAAAAACGGGTAAAAATATCGCCGATATTTTATTGGAAGAAAAGCTTGTAAGTTTAGATAAGCTTAATAAATTGAAAGCTTATATTTTGGGCATTCCCTTCATCGATCTTTCCAAAGAGAAAATTGACAGGAGTGTTTTGGATTATATTCCAGAGCCGATTGCCAGAAAATATAACATTATAGCTTTTCGCAAGAATGGCAATGAATTGGAAGTGGCTATGAATGATCCGGACGATTTACAGATTATTGATTTTATAAGAAAAAAAAACAATTTTAAAATTTTACCCAGATTTGCTTCGTTAGATGGTATTAAATATGCGATTGCGCAATATCAAAAAAGCTTGGAGGCGGAATTCGGCGACATTATTAAAGTTGAATCCGATAAAGTGTTAAAAACGAGCGGAGAAGAAGCGGAATTAAAGAAAATGGCGGAAGATTTGCCGGTTGTGAGTATCGTTGACACATTGATAAAACACGCGATACTTCAGAATGCTTCTGATATTCATATTGAGCCGATGGAAAAAGAGGTTTTGGTAAGGTATCGCATTGACGGTATATTACACGATGCTATGGTTTTACCGCAAAAAATAAATGAAGGAGTTGTCGCTCGCATAAAGGTTTTATCAAGTTTAAAATTAGACGAACATCGTTTGCCGCAAGACGGAAGATTTAAGATAGAAAATAAGGACCATAAATTTTCTTTTCGCGTTTCAATATTGCCAGTTTATGATGGAGAAAAAATTGTAATGCGTCTTTTGCCGGAGGATTCAAAGGGATTTACGCTTGAAAGTTTGGGTTTCTGGGGACGCGATTTGGAAATTTTACACCGTAACATAAAGAGATCGTACGGAATGATACTTGCTACCGGTCCTACCGGTTGTGGGAAAACAACAACCCTTTATACTATACTTGATATTTTAAATACGGAAGGTGTTAATATTTCTACCATTGAAGACCCTGTTGAGTATAGAATGCCACGGATAAATCAGACACAGGTAAAGCCGAAAATCGGATACACATTTGCCAATGGTCTTCGGGCGCTTGTTAGGCAAGATCCCGATATTATTATGGTCGGAGAAATTCGTGATAATGAAACCGCTGGTTTGGCGGTTAATGCCGCCTTAACCGGACATTTGGTTCTTTCAACTTTACATACCAATACCGCGGCCGGCGCCATACCCCGGCTTATTGATATGAAGGCCGAGGGATTTTTATTGGCATCAACATTGAATGTTATTATTGCCCAGCGGCTTGTAAGAACTTTGCACAAAGAATCCCGCCAGAAATATTTTTTATCCAATAAAGAAATAGCATCCATAAAAAAAGATATGGATCTGGATAAAATATTGCGGATACTTAAAGATAGCAGAATTGTTTCCGCCGCATCCGATTGGAGCGCTATTCCTTTTTATAAACCCGTGAAATCGGAAGATTTTCCCGAAGGTTATAAGGGGAGAATCGGCATCCATGAAATTTTAGAAGTATCCGATGAAGTTAAGGGTTTGATCGCTAAAAATGTGGCGGATAATGTGATAGAAGAAAAAGCGCGAAGCGAGGGGATGATTACTATGCAGGAAGATGGTTTTATTAAGGCGGCGCAAGGAATAACATCCATAGAAGAAGTGCTTTCGGCAACATCGGAGTAATACTAAATACTAAATACTAAATACTAAATACTAATTTGTTATACTCTTTCCGCGCTAAAAATTTTAAAGGAGAAGAAATCAAAGGTGTTCGTGATGCCGAAAATGAAGCCGAACTTGCTCGTTATTTACGAAACGATGGTTATTTTTTGATTGAAAGCGAAGCGTCCGGCGCGCGTAAAAAATCCGTCGGTATTTCTTTCGGGAGATTATTGCGCAGAGTTTCTTTGGCCGAAAAAATGATTTTTTCTCGACATTTGTCCGTGATGATCGGCGCCGGTTTATCATTGACGCGTGCTCTAGAAGTTTTAAGCCGCCAGACGAATAATAATTATTTTCGTAAGATTATTTTAAATATCGGACGCAATATTACAAAAGGTAAATCATTCGCCGATTCATTGGCGAATTATCCTCGCGTTTTTAGCGATTTGTTTGTGAATATGGTGCGTGTCGGCGAAGTCGGGGGTAATTTGGAAGAAGTTTTAAAATCTCTTGCATATCAAATGGAAAAGGATTATGAATTGCGTTCAAAAGTGCGTGGCGCGTTTATGTATCCGGCAGTGATAGTAGTAGCTATGGTGATTATCGGTATTATAATGATGATTTTTGTCGTGCCAAAATTGACTGCCACTTTCGCGGAATTAAAAATTAATCTTCCCGTCACCACGCGATTCGTCATTTTTGTCAGTAATTTTTTAGCTCATCATACCTTGATTTTTATCGGTAGTTTCGCAGTTTTTATTTATTTTGCGGTAAAAATCATTAAAAGTAAAAAGGGCGGGGAAGCGATAGATTTTTTATCGTTAAATATTCCGATTTTGCGCAACATTACAATAAAAATAAATACTGCGAGAATGGCGCGTACGCTTTCCTCTCTGCTTAAAAGCGGAATGGCGATAACCGAAGCGATTGAAATGGTTTCGCATACTTTGACCAATAAGTATTTTTCGTCTTCTCTCGTTTTTAGCGTCGGTGAAGTTAAAAAGGGTAAGGTTTTTTCCGATGTTTTAGGGAGATACGAGAAGCTTTATCCTCCATTAGTAACTCAAATGATCGCCGTTGGCGAAGAAACGGGCACTATGGACGATATTTTGGCGCGATTGGCTGATTTTTACGAGGAAGAAGTTTATAATATAACCAAAAATCTTTCCACTATCATTGAACCGATTTTAATGATTTTTATTGGCGCGGCTGTCGGTTTTTTCGCTATTTCAATGATACAACCAATGTATTCAATTGTTGAAGGAATTTAGTTTCTAATTTTGCAAAACATAAAACAAGGGTTTACCCCGTTAGAGATTTTAAAAACAAAACGATTGGGCAATTTTTTATTTTATCAATATAAATTTCACTTTTTTAAAAAATATGGAAATCAAAAATTTCTAACGGGGTTTACTTTAATTGAATCTGTTATAGGCATCGCTTTAATGCTAATTGTTTTTATTGGAATTTTCGGAGTTTATCAGTTGGGATTTAGGGTAGTATGGCAGTCGGGAGCGCGTATTACGGCGGTTTCGTTGGCGAATCAGAAGTTGGAATTGGTTAGAAATCTTTCCTATAATGGCGTTGGCACCTTGGGCGGTATTCCGTCCGGTCTCATTCCGCAGACGGAAGTTATTTCACGAAATAATATTGAATATACAGTCAGGACGAATATATCCTATATTGATGATTCCTTTGATGGCGTGGCGCCGA
>JBBTRL010000012.1:252-6182 GCA_038065195.1 Patescibacteria group bacterium | reverse complement strand
GAAAGTCAATGTTTCATTGAGCAGGGGGTTTGATGGCGAAGTTGTTTTGATGAGCGATGTCGCGCCCAAAGGATTGGAAACATCGGTGGGTGGCGGCAACCTTTTGATTACCATTTTTAACGCCGTTGGCATAGCGGTGCCGCAGGCGGATATTCATTTAGTGAATTCAGCCGTCAATCCGCTGATTGATGTTTATTATCAAACAAATAATGATGGTCAGTATCTTGTGGCTGGCGCGCCCGCTTCCATTGAAAATTATCGTGTTACGGTTACTAAGGCTGGTTATAGCGCGGATCGAACTTATGGCGTTGAAGAAGTGGCTAATCCGGAAAAGTCTCATATTTCCGTTATTGAGGGAATGTTAACTTCCGCAAGTTTTTCCATTGATCAAATAAGCGATTTTATCGTTAATACCGTTTCACCTTTTGGCGCGGGCAGTTTTTCGGATTCTTTTATAAATCAATCGGGAGTTTCTGAGTTTTTTGATGTTTTTATAATCGGCGGAGAAGCGGCGTTAGCCACGACTACCGCTACAACGACTGAATATAAGTCTTCCGGATATTTAATTTCTAATGCAATTGCGCCTTTAAATTTATTAAGTTGGAATGAGTTTTCATGGGGCGATAACGAGCCGATTGATACGCAAATAAATTATCAAGTTTTATATGCTACCAGCACCGATTGGTCATTGATTCCGAATAGTGTATTATCGGGAAATGCCAGCGGTTTTAATATTTCGCCGGTGGATTTATCAAGTATTTCCACAAGTACCTATTCTAACTTAAAATTAAAAGGAAATTTTTCTACCAATAGTACAAGCACCACGCCGACGCTTTACGATTGGCAAATTTCGTGGTTAACAAATGATTCAACGTCGATTCCGAATGTCCAATTTAATTTGCGCGGTTCAAAAATAATTGGAACTGATATAAATGAAATTCCTGTTTATAAGTATAATCAAAATCATATTTCCGGCGGTAATGGCGAAAAAACTATTTTCGGTTTAGAGTGGGATTCTTATATTTTTTCGGTTGATAAATTAATAACGGGTTTAAATATTTCCAAAACGAATCCAACGCCGCAACCGATTAACCTTGCGCCGAATATCAGCCAGACAGTTTCTTTGTTTTTATCGGCAGACAATAGTTTATTATTAAAGATTAAAGATATAGAAACTTCTGATCCTGTTTTTAGCGCCGGCACGCGGCTTTATAACGCAACTTTTGGTTATGACATAACGCAATTTACCGATATTGACGGCGAAACTATTTTTATACCGCTGGAAAATAGTTCTTACAATTATCAAATTCAGGTTGAGGGGTATCAGAGCGTTTCGGGAAGCGTTTCAGTCTCGGGCGATAAGGTGAAAATAATATATTTAACACCAGAGGGGATATGATTAAAAATCAAAAATTTGATTTTACCCCGTTAGGAAGTCTAACCATGAACATTAGTAAATTATCTCATAAGAGCGAAGCGGCTTCGCCTTCATACAAACCAAAATCAATAATCGTTGCCAGACTTCTAACGGGGTTTACTCTTGTGGAAACAATTGTTGTTGTCGCTATTTTTGGTATAGCGATGCTGGCAGTGTCGGGATTTATCATTACTATTTATAGGGCGCAAAATTTTAATTTTGAACAATCTATCGCTATTGATGAAGCGCGGAAAGGCACAGAAATTATGGTTAAAGAAATAAGAGAAGCTGGGACGGCCGAAAACGGTTCGTATGTTATTGAAAAAGCCGAAGACAATGAGTTTATTTTTTACAGCGATATTGATAATGATAATTCTATAGAAAGGGTGCGATATTTTTTGGGTCCGACCGCAAGAAGGGGGACGATCATTGATGATTGCGTTGCGTTTGCCAATGGAGGTAGTTGTAGTGTTTCTTTTTCTAATTTCTTGACAGGTATATTGGAGTCGGCAAGCGTAAAAATAAATGTTGAGGGGGATTTGGGCGCCGGTAATGAATATGTTGATGTGACGGTGGACGGGTTTCAGTTAACAAGCGGACTCTGTCAGTCGTTTTGCGTTGATTGCGCCGGCGCGTGGGAAGGAACAACGATCTTGGATGTAACGAATTATGCAATAGATGGTGTTGCGCAATTTGTCGCGGATGCTTCCAGTCGCGTGAATAATGTTTGCGGTTGGGAACATCCGAACCATGCGATGAAGGCTCGTTTTGAATTTTCTTGGACGGAAACGGCAGTCGGCGCGCAAACTAACTTTAATAAAGGAGTGATTAAACCAGAGGGTTGGCCGTCGCAATATCTGGAAGTTAACGAAAAGATATCCGTTTTATCTTATTATGTCCGTAACACAACGCCTGTCTTTCGGTATTTCAATAAAGATGGAATGGAAATAACCAGTTTGCCGGCGCGGCCAGAAGAAACAACATTGATGAGGGTTTATTTGAAAGTGAATGTTGATCCGAATCGCGCGCCGAATTATTTTGAATTGGAAAGCGACGCGCAGGTTAGGAATTTAAAAACAAATCTTTAGTTTTGAAAATTATAAACTGCGAATTTCTAATTTCTAATTTTTATTAAAATTTTAATGGCACAATTTTTAAACACTAAAAACGAAATTAAAGAGCAGGGCGGTTCCATTCTTATTTTAACCCTTGTTTTCAGCGCTGTTTTTGTAATGCTATTTTCCGGTTTAGTCGGTTTTATTTATATGCAGCATAAGCATTCTTTGGAAAAAGCATCATGGTATGAAGCTTTGAATGTCGCCGAAGCCGGACTTAATTATTATCGTTGGCATCTATCTCACAATCCTGACGATCTGAAGGATGGAACTGGCGGGGCGGGTCCCTATGAGCATATATATAGCGATCTTGAAAGCGGGGCGATTGGCAGATTCAGTTTGGAAATCAGTGGCGATAATAGTTGCGGTTTAACTTCCGGTATTACCATTACTTCTACCGGTTGGACCGATAAATTTCCAGAAGTAAAAAGAAAAACGCGAGCTAAATATGTTCGTTCCACCGTTGCCGATTATTCATTTATTATTAATGATAATGTTTGGGTTGGGGCGGACCATAAAATTACTGGGCCGTACCATTCCAATGGCGGCATCAGGATGGACGGAGAGAATAATTCCATTGTTTCGTCCGCCAAAGAAACTTGGTTATGTACCAGTTCATTTGGTTGCAATCCGTCAAGCGAGAAACCGGGAATTTTCGGCAGCGGACCGAATAGCAATTTGTGGCGTTTTCCGGTTCCAGTGCTTGATTTTAATGGCATTACTATGGATTTGGCGCGGATTAAAAGTTCCGCTCAATCTGGACAAGGTCTTTATTTTGGGTCTTCGGGCGCGAGCGGCTACCATGTGAATTTAAAACAAGATCGCACGGTTGATGTTTATAAAATTAATTCTTTGAATAGAATTAATGCTTATTCCGTAGAGGAAGGATGGCATGATGAATATTCAATAATCGGAAGTGAAAGTTTTTTGGGCAATTACTCAATACCGCAAGATTGTGGCGTGATTTTCATTGAAGATAATTTATGGGTAAGCGATTTGACGCAGGGAAGTAAAGTTAAGGGAAAGATTACTTTAGTTTCCGCTGATTTAATAAATTTCGGTCGGGATACCAATATTTGGCTGGGCGGCAATATTGAATATACGATAAAAGACGGTTCGGACGGTTTGGTTTTAATTGCCGAGAATAATAATTTAATTGTTCCCAATTCACCTAATGATTTATTTTTGGATGGCGTTTATGTGGCACAAAAAGGAAAATTCGGACGCAATCATTATACGGGGCAGGCGATGAAAAAAAATAAACTGACGATTTTCGGTTCCGTCGTGAGTAATGGCAGGGTTGGCACAAAGTGGACTTGCAATGGCTTATTTTGTTCGGGATACAAAGATAGAGAAACGAATTACGATTCGAAATTAAGCAGTAATCCGCCACCATTTTTATTACCGACATCTGAAGAGTATGAATTTAAGGAATGGGAGGAGGTGGAATAATTCTATGGTATACTATAATTAGTATGTCTTATTTGTTTAATCCGACAATTGAAGCTTTTGGCATAGACATCAGCGATTTATCCATAAAAATTGCTAAACTTTCCGATAAGAGGGGTAATTTAATTTTAACTTCATACGGTCGGGCGAATATTCCCGCAGGTATTATAGATAAAGGCAAGATACAAAAAGAAGACGAATTGGTGAATTTAATCAAGAAATCTGTTAATAATGTTGACGGTGAAAAATTAAAGACTGATTTTGTCGTTTGTTCTTTGCCGGAGCAGGAAGCGTTTGTTATGACCATACAACTTCCCCTTTTGAAAACATCGGAAATTCGGGAAGCGGCAAAATGGAAATTGGAAGAATATATCCCGTTAAAAATAGAGGAAGTTTATTTTGATTATTTTACAATAGAGCCTTTGCGAAAAAACTTGGATCATATTGATGTTTTAATCGGGGCATTGCCGAAAAAAATAGTTAATGATTATGTTGATGTTTTGAAAAAAAGCGGTTTGAAGATTAAGGCTATGGAAATTGAATCGGTCGCTACGAGCCGCGCTTTAATCAAGGACGGATTTTCCGCAATGCCGGTTTTTATTATTGATATCGGAGCGCAAAGAACCAGTTTTACGATTTTTTTAGGTCACGCCCCGATACTGACGACCTCCTCCAGAATTTCCAATAATTATTTATTTGAAGTTATGACCGATAAATTTCCCATTAGCCGAAATGAAGTTAAAAAATTAAAATTTGAATCCGGTTTGGACGATCCGAAATTAGGAAAAGATATAACAGAAGCGCTTAATGAGCCGTTAAGCGAATTAGTTTCCGATATATTGAAGTATATTGATTTTTACAAAAGTTACAGTTTTCATAAACATGGAGCAAGCGAGTATGTATCGGAAATTATTTTATGCGGAGGAGGGGCTAATTTTTCCGGGTTGGATTTATTTTTAACGCAAAAAATTGGAATTCCGGTAAAATTGGGCAATCCTTGGGTTAATGTATTAAAAGGATCTCAACAAAGCGTTTGTCCTATTTTAAAAGATTCGGATATGGAAGTTCCGCCCATAGTTTTTAATGAATCGTTCGGTTATGCCACGGCGCTGGGATTGGCGTTGTATGGCATAAAATAAGAATTATTTTATGCCCAGTAATACAACCCCGTACTAAAATGTTGATACATTTAGTACGGGGCTCCGCTCACTATCGTTCGCTTCGCTTCCCATGGTATGTTCTGGAAGCGAAGCCCCGTAGTCAGCTAGAGGTTGTACTACGGGGTTGATATACTGGGTATGATTTACTTAAATTTATTGTCTCCATCTGAAAAAAAAATATTTAGATTGGCTTGCATTGAAAAAATGATCAATTGTTATATGATCGTTGTCGTAGCGGCGATTGTATTTTTGATATTTTCGTTTATGGGCGCTAAGTATTTTTTATTATTGCGCGCGGGCGTATTTGAACGGTTGGTTGTCGGACAAAAGATACAAGAGATCGCGCGGGAAATACAAAATATGGAAGGGGTAATTAAGGATTTTGATTTTATTGTCGGCGCGGTTAATAAAATAGGGGAACAAAAAATAGAATTTTATGATATTTTAGCGGATTTTTCGGATATTATTCCCGATGGTATTGTAATTAGCGAATTGTCTTATAATTCTTCTGCGAGAAATGCCAGCGGTTTTGTTTTAGAGGGGAAGTCCAGAACCCGTGAAGAGTTTTTGATTTTTACGGAAAATATTGAACAAAGTCCTCGTTTTAAAGAAATCAATTCCCCATTGTCAAATATTATAAAAAAAGAAAATCCTGATGTTATTGGTATAACTTCAATAACTACTCAACACAAACAAGTTCTCAAGACAGTTGATATTGCGAAAAAGGCTAGCAAAAAAAGTGTTAAAATAATTGTTGGTGGACCACATAGCTCGCTTATGAAAGATAAG
>JBBTRL010000012.1:0-242 GCA_038065195.1 Patescibacteria group bacterium | reverse complement strand
GAAGGGGAGATTACAATATTAAAATTGTTGGAAGCGATTCAAACAGGCAAAGGATACGAAAAGGTTGAAGGAATATTATTTAAAAAAGGTAATACTATAATAGAAACAAAGGATAGAGAGTTTATCAAGAATCTTGATCAATTGCCTTTGCCTGCAAGACATATGTTAAATCTAAAAAATAAAGGGTACTGTGGTGTCTTTAGATATAAAAGAACGCCTATGACTTCAGTAATAACAAGCAG
>JBBTRL010000011.1:9018-19320 GCA_038065195.1 Patescibacteria group bacterium | reverse complement strand
CCGATTTTGGTCGTGGAGCCGTCGGTGGAAGATACCGTTGCCATTTTACGCGGTATAAAGGAAAAATACGAAGTGCATCACGGGGTTAGGATTGCGGATAGCGCTATTGTGGCGGCGGCTAATCTTTCGGCGCGTTATATTTCAGACAGATTTTTACCGGATAAAGCGGTGGATTTAATTGATGAAGCCACGGCGGCGCTAAAAATGGAAATTGACAGTATGCCACAGGAATTGGATCATTTGAAAAGGCAAATTATGAAGTTAGAAATAGAAAAAAAGGCCTTATCCAAAGAGAATGATAAAAGTGTTAAGGAAATATTAGAAGGCATTGAAAAACAACTTGCCGATCTTAAAGAAAAAAGTAAAGCGTTAGAAGCGCAATGGAACAATGAAAAAGCGGTTATCGTTAAAATAAGAGAGGCGCAAAAACAGGAAGAAAAGTTGAAAATGGAAGCGGAAATTGCCGAGAGAAAATCGGATTTAAGCAAAGTGGCGGAAATTCGTTATGGTAAAATTCCTTCTTTGAAAAAAGAGATAAAATCCTCGGAGATTAAATTAAGAAAATTACAAGTCGGCAGAAGAATACTTAAGGAGGAAGTGACTGAGGAAGATATAGCGGTTGTTGTCGCTCGTTGGACAGGCATTCCTATGGTAAAAATGTTAGAAGAGGAATCGGAGAAGTTGGCAAAAATGGAAGATTCGTTGAGGAAACGGATTATCGGTCAGAATAAAGCGGTGGAAATTATTTCCAATGCTGTTCGCCGCAATCGCGTTGGCATTGCCGAAGAAAACAGGCCTATTGGATCGTTTATGTTTTTGGGACCGACAGGCGTCGGGAAAACGGAACTTGCCAAAGCTTTGGCTGGGTTTATGTTTAATTCCGATCAAGCGATTGTGCGGGTGGATATGTCTGAATATATGGAAAAACATTCTGTTTCACGGATGATCGGTTCGCCGCCAGGCTATATTGGCTACGAAGAAGGCGGTCAGTTGACGGAAATCATAAGAAGAAAACCGTATTCTGTTATTTTATTTGATGAAATTGAAAAAGCGCATCCGGAGGTTTTTAATATTTTGCTTCAGGTTTTGGATAATGGATGTTTGGCGGATGCTAAAGGGAGAAAGGTAAATTTTAAAAATACAATTATAATAATGACTTCCAATGTGGGGTCGGATCTTTTGCGCGAAATGGCTACATTGGGATTTAACGAAGGGAGAGAGACGAGCAAGGAGGTAAAGGAAGAGGATATTAAAGATAAGATAATGTCAGCGTTGCGTTCTAATTTTAAGCCGGAGTTTTTAAACCGGCTTGATGAGATTATAATATTTAGCAGTTTGGGCAAAAAAGAAATTGAACAGATAGTGGATTTGCAATTAGTGTTTGTTTCTGAACGATTGGCGAAGAAAAAAATTAAAATTGAAGTTTCTTTGGCGGCAAAAAAATATTTGGCGGAAAAGGGTTACGATCCGAATTTTGGCGCACGGCCGCTTAAACGTTTGATCCAAACTGAAATTTTGGACAAATTGGCGATAGAAATTATTAACGGGAGAATCAAGGATGGAGATAAGATAAAAGTAGACGCGAAAGAAAATAAAATTGTGATTAATAGATGACCAATTTATCTTTTTCTAAACAATCATATTTAAACGGAAAGGAAATTAAAAATTTTCTTTATTTTTCTTTATTTTTCTTTTGGTTGGTTTTTTCTTACGGTTTATCTTCTTTTTTTTATTTGCCGGTTGTTTTGTCTGTAATTTCTGTATTTTTTGGCGCGTTATTTTTTGGTTATTGTGTTTTACGGTGGCTTCATTTGCGAAATTTGCTGTTCTATGTTTTTGTTTCGTCTTTGGTTATTTCGCAGTTGGTTTGGCTGATTCATTTTATGTACGCCGACCATTGGACGGCGGGAGCTTTGCTTTTAATAATTTATTTTGTATGGTGGGATATTTTTAAAAGAAAAATACAAAATGAATTGACTGTGGCGGTTTTTTTGCGCGATATTTTTTTTGGCGGCGCGGGTATGGCGGCGATATTGATTTCCGGTGAAATTATAATATAAATTAAAAAAATTATGATTAGCGATGTTCAGGTAAAACAATTAAATATTCACAATGACGATCGGGGATTTTTTATGGAGATTTTAAAATTTGGCGAAAAAATCTTTCGGGAGATAAAACAGACGAGTTATACTGAAACATATCCGGGCGTTATTAAAGCGTTCCACTGGCATAAAAAACAATGGGATATTTGGTTTGTCGCGGCTGGAATGGCACAGGTTGTTTTATATGATTTACGGAAAGAATCGTTAACAAAAGGCGAAACGCAGGTTATTTGCGCCGGCGAAGACAATCGCGTTGTTATAGTTATTCCTCCGGGCGTTGCCCATGGTTATCGTGTTTTAGGCAATAAAAAAGTCGGACTTTTTTATCACACAACAGAAGTTTATAATCCGCAAAATCCGGATGAGGAAAGAATCTCGTTTGACGATCCAAAAATCGGTTTTGATTGGACGACGAAGAATAAATAGAGGATATTTTATTATTTAAAAAACACTCGCGTTTTTTGTCGCAAGTGTTTTATTTTTTACCTGAAAATATCCGTATCAAAAATACTTTCAGGGAATTTCATTTCTAAAAGTTCCGATAAATCCTTGATTATTGCGTTCGCTCCGAACATTTTTAATTTCTCGGCACTGACGGTATTGGTAATGCCGATGGCGTAAATTCCGCATTCTTTGGCAATTTCCATATCTTTTTTGGTATCGCCGACAAAGAATGCGCGCTTGCAGAACTCTTCTTTGGTATCGCCGGTTAATTCTATGAATTTTTCTATATGCGCCGCGCTTTTTGGAATTTTTTCGGACGACATAATGTATTTAAAAAAGTGTTTAATGTCGCGTGTTTTTTTATTTACCACATGATTTACGCAGGCGGTTGAAATAAAAAGCGTCATTCCTTTTTTAAACATCGCGTCAAGAGTTTGTTCGGTATTTGGGAAAAGTTGGTAATTAATTTGCTTATCAGCGTGTTCAAAAAAAACAACCATCATACTTTCTATTTTTGCGATAAGGCGCGGCGCTTTATTTTGCAGAATATTCAAGAGTATTTCTTTAAATGATATTCCTTCTCCGAAATTTTCGGTAAATTTCTCTTTATTTTTTATGGGGATTTTATATTTCTTTTTTAATAATTCTATTAAAAGTTTATTATATGTTGGTATGCTATCAATAAGCGTTCCGTCGCAATCAAAAATTCCATAACGAAATCTTTCGTATATTTTCAATTTTTTCTCCTTTGCAAAATAAATTTTTTTAAATAACAAGAATTAATAATATATAACTATTTTGGCAAAATAAGTTTACTATGTCAATATTGTTTAAATGAATATAAGATGATAAGGTAATTTATTATATTGAATCGTGTGCTATATAATACGCAATATAAAACATAAAACATAAAACATAAAACATAAAACAAACGGTAACTATAATATGTTCCATGCCTCATGTTTTATGAACCCCGTTAGAGGTCCTTGGCAAAAAAATTTCATCGAAATTTTTTTGCTTGGAATTAACGAGGATTATACTTTTTAATTTAAGTTTGTCTAAAATTGACCGCTTGGTTATATAAAGACGGACTTCTAACGGGGTGAATATCCTTGTTACTGGCGGCGCCGGTTTTATCGGTTCAAATTTTATACGGCATATTTTGGTAAAATATCCGGATTATAAAATTATCAATCTGGATAAGTTGACTTACGCTGGCAATTTGGACAATCTTCGTGATATTGAACATCAATATGGATTGGGCGAGAAGCGATATGGTTTTGTTCGTGGCGATATTTGCGATGCGGTGGTGGTTGACGAAGTTGTTGGTCGTAAGCCGGACGCGATTATTCATTTTGCCGCCGAATCGCATGTGGACCGTTCTATAATTAATTCGCAGGAATTTTTGCAAACGAATGTTTTAGGAACACGGATCTTGCTTGAAGCGGCGCGTAAATATAATGTCAGTAAATTTGTGCAGATTGGCACGGACGAAGTTTACGGATCAATAGAAGATGGTTATTCTAAGGAGGAAGATATTCTTGAACCGAACAGTCCTTATTCCGCTTCCAAGGCCGCGGCGGATCTCTTGGCGCGCGCTTATTGGATTACTTTCGGGATGCCGGTGATTATAACCAGGAGTTCAAATAACTTCGGACCTTATCAGTATCCGGAAAAATTAATACCGCTTTTTATTATTAATTTAATTAAAGGAAAGAAAGCGCCGCTTTATGGTGATGGAATGAATGTTCGCGATTGGCTACATGTTTTTGACAATTGCGAAGCGATTGATTTGATTTTACATCATGGGAAGATCGGCGAGATTTATAATATCGGCGGAGACAACGAGCGGACTAATATAGATATTACTAGGACGATTTTGGATTATTTGAATTTTGATGAAAATTTAATAGAATATATCAAAGATAGACCCGGGCACGATCGTCGTTACGCGCTTGATTCGGCAAAAATAAGACAACTTGGTTGGGAGCCGAAGCAGCGCTTCGAAGAATCTATTAAAGACACGATTGAATGGTATCGTAATAATGAATTGTGGTGGAAGAGGATTAAAGACAGCGAATACAATAAGTATTATGAAAAGCAGTATTCAACGCGGTAAAATCTTAATTTTAGGATCTAATGGTATGCTTGGCAGAGAGCTTGGTCGTATTTTTTTTAATTTAAATCCAATATTGTGGGATAAAAATGAGTTGAATATTACGCATCGGAAAGAAGTTAATAGGAAAATTTTTGAATTAAAACCAAATATAGTAATTAATGCCGCGGCTTATACTGCGGTTGATGATTGCGAAACAAATCAATATTTGGCAATAAAAGTTAACGGCGAAGCGGTTAAATATTTAGCGGAAAGCGCCAATGATGTCGGCGCTGTTTTTATTCATTATTCAACCGATTATGTTTTTAATGGGAAAAATCCGAATGGGTATAAAGAAAATGATGAACCGCGTAATCCGGTTAATGTTTACGGCGAATCAAAACTTTTGGGCGAAAAATACATCATAGACATCGTTTCTAAAAATCTGAATTTAAAATATTACATAATAAGAACTTCATGGCTTTATGGAGGAAATGGAAAAAATTTCGTTGACACTATATCTGAATTGCTTAAAAAGCGTGATAAAATAAAAGTTGTTAACGATCAGTATGGCAAACCAACTTATGCTTATGACTTGGCAATTAAAACATTGGAATTATTAGAAGGCGATTTCGTGTCGGGAATTTATCACATCACCAATGAAACGGAAAATAAGGAAAAGGGCATCACATGGTATGATTTTGCCAAGGAGATTTTCCTTATTAATAGGGAAAAAATAGGGAAAAATAAGGAAATTGCGTTTTGCGCTTCCGAGGAATTTCCGCGTCCCGCTAAAAGACCGAAATTGTCGGCGCTCATAAATACAAAGTTACCGTTAATACGGAATTGGCGCGAGGCGTTAAAAGAGTATTTAAACGGTTAAGTTCGCCTTAACTGTTTTTATTTTGCTTTTTTTCGCGATTATTGCTATATTTTAATTATGGATTTAAATAGGGAAAATAATAAGGAAATAAGGAAATTAACAGCAGCAGTATTTCGCGTTACGGAAAATTTTCGTGGCAGTCATATTCTTAAAGATAAAATACAGGAAAAGGCTTTGAATATTTTTGCGAAATCCAATCCGCATTTTGACAGTTCTGTTTCGGAGGACATTAATCTTTTGAAAAATTTTTTAAATTTAGCAAAGGATTTAAATTTAACCAAAGGCATAAATTGTGAAATTTTAATCGCGGAATATGAGCGCGTCTTAAAGTATGTAGTTTCCGTTTTACCGGAACAATTGAAATCGCAAAAAAATATTATTAAAAATAGTGAGAATAAAACTGCGCGCGAACAAAATGTGATTAAAAATCAAAATGAAAAATTGGCTGCGAGTCATCAGAAAATCATCGCTTTGTTTAAAAATAAAGAAAAATTGCGTATGAAGGAAATTAGCAAAGCATTTCCTGATATTACATCGCGGACTTTGAGAAATCATTTAAGCGGTTTAATTAACAAGGGATTGGTGTATAATAAAGGTAAGGGTGCGGGAAGCGTATATATTTTAAAATCTTAATTTCTATATTTTATATGAAAGCTCTTATTACGGCTGGCGGTCGTGGAACGCGGCTTAGGCCGATAACCAATACAATAAATAAGCACTTGATACCCATTGCCGGAAAGCCGATGTTGTTTTACGCATTGGAACACCTGTCTAACGCCGGTATAAAAGACATAGGAATAAATATCAATCTTGGAGAGCGCGAGCTTCAGCCAGTGATCGGCGATGGCAAAAAATGGGGGGTTAAAATTACATATCGCGAGCAAACTGGCGGCGCTTTGGGCGTAGCCCATATTTTAAGAGTTTGGAAAGATTGGATTGGGGATTCGTATTTTGTTTTTTATCTTGGCGATAATATTATTCTTGGTGGCGTGGATAAATTGATTGATAAATTTAAAAAAGATAAAGTTGACGCTTTATTGGCGTTGTCAATAGTTAAAGACCCGCAGAGATTCGGCGTGCCAACCATCAAAAACGGAAAAATAATTAAAGTTGACGAAAAACCGTTAAGGCCGGCAAGCAATTTCGCGGTTACAGGTCTTTATATTTACAATAAAAATATTTTTAAGGCGGTGGATAAGATAAGACCGTCGGCGCGTGGTGAATTGGAAATATCAGATGCGCATACATATTTAATTAAGCAAGGATATAGAGTTGGTTATGAAGAAATTACCGGTTGGTGGAAGGATACGGGCAAACCGGAAGATTTATTGGAAGGAAATCAGCTTGTATTAAGTCAAAAGTCAAAAGTCCCAGCCCAAGGCTGGTCCGTCTCGGGCGGAAAAAATAAAAATATCCTGGCGATTAATATAACAATAGATAAAGAAGTTATAATACAAGGAAGTGTTGAGGTGGGTAAAAATACGAAAATATTGGGCAAAAGCATGATTCGCGGGCCGGTTGTAATTGGGGAAAATTGCGTAATCACTGAAGGTTATATTGCGCCATTTACATCTATTGGCAATAATGTGGAAATTTACGGCGCGGAAATTGAAAACTCCATTATTATGGACGGCGTTGATATACATTGTCGGACACGCATTGTTGATAGTATAATCGGTTCTAATGTTTTGATAACGCCAAAAACGGAAACTTTTCCATCCGGACATAAGTTGATAATAGGGGAGAATAGCGTAGTGGAATTATAAATTAAAAATTTTTCAAAATGAAAGCCATTATTGCCGTAGCCGGAATTGGAACAAGATTTTTGCCGGTTACGAAAACATTGCCTAAAGAAATGTTGCCGATTGTTGATAAACCGGTAGTTCATTATTTAGTGGAAGAAGCGGTGGCATCGGGCATTAAGGATATAATTTTTATTACCAGTATAGGCAAGCACGCGCTGGAGGATTATTTTGACCGTAATTTTGAATTGGAATACAGGTTGCGTGAGAAAGGCAAGATTGATTTACTTGGGATGATTGGCGATATACAAAGTATGGCTAATTTTTATTATGTCAGACAGAAAGAACCAAAGGGCAACGCTCACGCGATTATGCAGGCGCAAAATTTGATAGGCAATGAAGCATGTATGGCGATGTTCGGCGATGATATTGTCGTTTCCGAAAAGCCGTGCGCGAAGCAATTGATTGATATTTACAATCAATATGGATGTCCGGTTTTGGCTTTGGATCGGGTGCCTATAAATAAAGTTTCGCTTTATGGAATTGTTGACGGCGTAAGAGTTGGCGATAAAAATAAACGGCTTTTTGAATTGAAAAAAATAGTTGAAAAACCGAATCCAAAAGATGCGCCTTCCAATTTAAGTATCATAGGCAGATACATAATTACGCCCGATATTTTCAGGGAAATTAAAAAAACAAAACCAGGGAAAAACGGCGAAGTGGGATTAACGGAAACTTTTGCCGGTTTTATAAAAAATAATTTGGCTTATGGTTACGAATTTGAGGGAACGCGCTATGATTGCGGTTCCAAAATCGGATTTTTAAAAGCGAATGTTGCGTTTGGATTAAAGCATCCAGAGACAGGAAAAGAATTGGCTAATTACATAAAAACAATAAAAAAAAATTAAATATATGAACCCCGTTAGAAGTTCTTGGCAAAAAAAATTCGATGAAACCCCATTAAAAACATTTAATTTTAGCCGTTGATTAAAAGTTTTTTAGCAGAAAATTTGAATAACAAAGTTTTTAACGGGGTAAAATTTTTTTTGCGTGGAATTAACGAGGGCTATACCTTTTAATATTGGTTTGTCTGAAATTGACCACTTGGTTGTATGAAGACGGACTTCTAACGGGGTGAAAAAATATTTTTTTTATTTTATTATTACTATTTTAGGGGCGGGTTTGTATCCGCTTTTTTCGGTTGAAGCCGATCAGGGATTTTATGTTAACTCCGAATATGAGCCAATGCGGAATACCTTTGAGGAAGCCGTTAATTTAACAAGTTCCACACGCGCGCAATTTTTTGTTGAGAAAGATTATTATGATAAATTATCCGATAAAGATAAAAATATTTTTTTAACTAAAACAGCCGAATTGGGCGTGGTTTTTGATTCAGAAATTTATCTTAAAATGAAATCGTTGTTTGGCGATGAATGGACGCCTGGCATTGATAAAGATTCGCGCATAATCGTTTATATCACAGATATGAAAAGCGATGTCAATGGATATTTTCGTGAAGTTGATGAATACGATCGTTTGAAATATCCGGACTCCAATCAGCGGGAAATGATTTATATCAATGCAAAATATCTTACCGGAGACACGATATCGGCGATATTGGCTCATGAATTTCAGCATTTGATTAATTTTAATCAGAAAAATCGTTTGCGCGTTTTAAGTGAAGAAAAATGGTTAAACGAGGCATTGTCCGAATACGCGGTAACTTTTTCCGGACAGGATAAAAAAAGCGATTATTTTAAAAATACTGTTAAAAATTTTCTTGCCATTCCGACCGATGCGCTGGGTATATGGGAAGAAACATCAAATGATAGGGCATCAGCTTCTTTGTTTATTCATTATCTCGCGGAACAATACGGTGAAGATGTTATTAGGGACATTGCGCAATCTGATGTTATTGGAGAAGAAGCGATAAATTACGCGCTTAAAAAAAATGGTTTTGATAAAAATTTTTCTGATGTTTTTTTTGACTGGACAGTGGCGTTGTTCTTGAATAGCGAATCGCCGTATCCGGGATACGGCAATATCGCCGTATCCCGGATACGGCGATATAAATTTATTCATTCCGATCTTCAGTATTCATCGTTTCATATTTTACCGCAATTAACTTATTTTGTAAGTGAAGCCGGAATTAACGCCAGTTTTGTCGTTCGTGATCTGGCTTCGGAATGGCACCGATTTTTACCGTCAAAATATGATCCGGAAAATCCGCGCGTGTTGCACATTGATTTCACCAGTCGCAATGATTATTATTTTCGCGTTCCGGTTGTAGTCACATATCTTTCCGGAAAAATTGATGTTTTAGAGGCTGACATAAAAAATGGCGGCGGTTTTATAGAAATTCCTGATTTTAACATTGAAATCAGCTCGGTTGTTATAATTCCGGCAAGCCACACGAAACTCTCTGATTTTTCGCAAAGAGACCCGTTGAGAACTTTTTCGTATTCGGTATTGTTGATTGACTCGCCGTATCCGGGATACGGCGAGATCCCCGTATCCCGGATACGGCAGAATAGTTATCTTCTTCGCGCTGAAAATCGTCAAGAAGTTTATGTCATAAAAAATGGTTATCGCCGTCATTTGCAAGATCCGAAAGTCTTCAATTTTTATGAGCATTTAAAATGGGCAAATGTTAGCCAAGTATCCCCGGATGTTTTAAACAATTATCGCGAGTCAAAATTAATCAGAAAAGCGGGGGATTACAAGGTTTATGAAATCATCGGTTTTCGTCGGTTTCGGTGGCTTGATATGACAGCGGAAGAATTTGAAGAATCGGGACGAGAATGGGAAGCGGTGTATGAAATAAATACCGCGGAATTTAATTGGTATAGAAATTTGTAAAGCAATGGTTGATAAACAACAATATTTATCTAAAATATATAATGATTACGCCGATTCTATTTATCGGTTTTTATTGCTCAAAACAAGTTCCGTTGAAATAGCGCAAGATTTAACTTCGGAAACTTTCGTTCGGTTTGTGCAGACGATATCGTCGTTTCGTACCCTGAAGCAGTCAGG
>JBBTRL010000011.1:8563-9008 GCA_038065195.1 Patescibacteria group bacterium | reverse complement strand
TATGGGGGTTGCGTCCCGGCCCGCCATGGCGGGACGGGACGCAACCGCAAGGAATATTGGTTCGGAATCCTCGCGCGTTTCTTTATCAAACTGCCAGAAATTTAGCCATTGATTATTACCGTAAAAAATCTAAAACAGTATTTTTGGAAAATGACTTAAGGGAGGACGGCAACGTATATGATGATGCGGTCGTTGATGATATTTCGAAGATAGCCAAAAAATTTGATTTAGAAAAAGATGTTTCGCGCGTACAAAAAATCTTACTTCAATTACGGGATGAATATGCCGAAGTCGTTATTTTGCGGTATATTGAAGAAATGTCTTTTTTGGAAATTTCGGAAATCGTAGGAAAACCAGAGGGAACAATAAGGGTAATATTGCATCGGGCGATAAATGAATTACGCGAAAATTTAGCGTTGTGATTGTCGAGATTGGCGCCCAGGCC
>JBBTRL010000011.1:0-8553 GCA_038065195.1 Patescibacteria group bacterium | reverse complement strand
CGTGTCGCTCGACCAGGCCATCGAGCGGCTGCGCCCGGCCTCGGCGATTTATAGCGTTAGTTGTAACAAATACTCATTTAATCCGTCTTCTATAATAGAAACGGATTTTTTACATATAATACAAAAATGAACGAAGAAAATATAATTAAAAAAATTAGAGCCTTAAAAGCTATTAAACTAGATGAGGGTTGGAAGAATACCAATAAATCTATGTTGTTTTTATTAGTGGAAGAAAATAGCGGGCAATCAAGGCAAGGTTGGTTGGCGCGCGCGTTTGATTTGCGAATATTATTTCAGCCGATTCCACGGGGCGTTTTAGCCGGATTTTTAGCGATGTTTGTTTTTGGATCATTCTTATTTAATTTTTTAATTTCACGGGAAGACACTTATAATAGCGCTAATCCTGTTTTAGTTATCTATAATGAGGAAAATAATAAGGAAATAGAGAAAATTGAATTGGGAAATGAGGAAAATAATAAGGAAATAGTAAATAATAAGGAAATTTCCTTATTTTCTCAATCAATAAATAAAGAAAGCAATGTCGTTGTTGATGATAATAAGGAAAGTAAAATCAGTTCATATGCTTCATCGGTAAATAATAAGGAAGATTATTTAGCCAATTTCCGTATTAATCTTAATGAAAGAATAAATCGCGCTTGGGCGTTGTCTTACGAATCGGGTAGCGATGATATTTTAAAAATTGTCAAAGAAGCGGAAGGGTTATTTAATGAAAAAGATTACGATGCGGCATTGAGAGCAATAATGGTTGCGGAAAGTTTACTTTAGACTTTGTAAATTTTAGACTTATCCACACCCATTGACTTTGCTTAAAAATTGAAATAATATTATACTTATAAAATAATCAATGACATTAGTTATTTCAGTAAAATAAATCAAGTTTTAGCCCCTTTAAAGATTATTAGAAAAAGGGGTCTTTGTGTTGTTAATTAAAAATAGTAAATAAAAAATAAATACCAACCCCATTGTCTTGTGTTAAAAATCTAACATAAGACAATGGGGTTGGGACTGTCCATATTAAATTAAATGGCGGTCAAAATAATTAAAAGGAGGGCTGTCGGGTCTAATGTATCTCTCACGCCCTGTCTCTATATTTTAATGGGACAAGGCGTGAGAGCTATAGGGCTTCTTGCGAAAAGTATAAAGTAAGAAGTTCAAAATCGGCCCCGGTCGATAATGGCTCTAAAAGATAATAAGATAATTTAATTTTCATTTTATTTTTTGAAAAAGCGAATACGCTGATTTTGAAAATTTAATGAAAATTGAAAATTTGTTTAAAAATATGAATTATATAGGTAAAACAAAACTTTCAAAAATTACCTCTGTGGTTCTTTCGCTGACAACCATTCTTTGGCTTTCGGGTGTAGCGATGCTTGTTCCTGTTCTTACGGTTTCGGTTTCTGCCGCAACAATAGTGGACGGGGATGTCATCAAAAATCCGAGCGCTTCAGGAGTTGCGCAATTTGATGTTTACATCGTCAAATTGATCGGCGTAAAGAAATTTAAGAGAATAGTTCTCAATTCGCAAGTGTTTGAAAGTTATGGCCACTTAAGTTGGTCAAATGTAAAGAGCGTTGATCAAACAACGATGAGTTCTTACACCACTTCCGAATTGGTTCGCACCGACGGCGACACGAAAGTTTATAAACTCGTGCCGGACGGCGATAATGGAACCAAGGAATGGTTAAATATGACCGCGGAAGAATTCGCGGTAAGTTATGATTGGGATTCAATTTATACGGTAAATTCTGTTGATATCGGAAATTATAATGTCGAGACGATTAACGGTACATCTGGTATTATGCTTGACGCCGAAACTCCGGTAACGGGTTATATTGCCGCCGCGACTTATGACAACGAGTTTACAAAGATTAAATTTTCCGCCGGTTCAACCGGTTATATCGTAAGTTCTATTGGTATAACTCGTTCCGGTCTTTCCGAAGATGATGATCTTTTGAATGTCAAGTTATATGACGGCAATACGCAAGTCGGTTCCAGCCAGTCCGTCAATACTTTAACTCATAAAGCGACATTCTCCGGTCTTAGCTGGACAGTTCCGGCTAACGGTTTCAAGGTTTTGACTGTTAGGGGCAGCTTAAATGCTTCTTGCGGTAGCGAGCCTTGCGCCGATACGGGCAATATTATTAAATTCGGTATTGCCGCGTCCGGCGATATCGCTGTTTCTTCCGGCACGCTTCCGACAGCTACATTCCCGATTTACGGCAATGGCTTGACTGTTGCTGGCGTTACTGTCGGCACATTGGCGGTGACTGCATCCACCAGTGTTTCTTCTCGGACGCTTATTTCCGGAACAAACGAGCAGTTGGTCGCGGGATTTAATTTTAGCGCTGCAAGTGAAGCGTTTACTGTTAATAAAATTATTATCAGTGAATCCGGTTCAGCTGTTTCCACCGATCTTAAGAACATAAAACTTAAAGTTGATAATGTTCAGGTTGGTTCAACAATCGCGTCTCTTACTGCCAATGAAAAGGCGGAATTTAGCGGTTCGCTTTTCTCCGTCGCTTCAGGCACTAATAAGGATGTGTTTGTTTATGCTGATATTGCCGACAATATTACCAGCGCGCGAACGGTTCAATTCCAGATTTTTGAAGAGACCGATGTAACGGCGATTGGCGCCAATTCCGGCGGCGTAACTTTAATTAAAAGCACCACTGGCGGCGCTGCTTTCACAACCGCTTCCAGTCCTTCTACGGCAAGTACTATAAATCAAGGTCAATTGACTGTTGATTTTGATACTGCCACCAATCCGTCCGGCGGCACAGTAACCGTTTCCGGTTCTTCGGCTGTTCTGATTCAGACATTTAAATTCAGCGCTACGGTAAGAGAAGGTCTTAATGTTAATTATTTAAAGTTGGACCTTAATACCGAGGAAACCGAGGATGTGGAGATGACCGACTACAGCAATGTTTTATTGTATGTCGACGATTCAATAACTCCGATATCCACTACCGGCACAATCGGCAGTTCATCCGTGAGTTTTGGCGTTTCCGGTTCATCGGATGTTTTGTTTAATGTTCCAATAGGAGGAAATACGGTTATTAAGATTAAAGCCGATATTTCCACTACCGCTTCGTCAACATACGCGACTGATGCCGCAGAAGAAAGAATTGGTTTTTATGTTTCAGCTAAGACTAACTTGACGGTTCGCGGAGCATTATCCGACGATAAGATTCCGGTTGATAATATGACTATTACCAGCGTTGACGCTGTCGGGGACAGCGGAGCTGGCACATTAAGTATCAAGGGCTACGGCACATTAACTGTTGCTAATGGTCCGGATACTCCGGCGGCAACCACTTATACTGATGGCACTTCCGGTTTTACTGTTTTCAAATTTAGAATGACATCCTCTTATGAGGCGATGAAAGTAACCACTATTAAAGTAAGATTGTGGGATGCTTCCGCTAATACCGATGAAGTCGCTGTTGATGATACGGATTTCAGCAATATAAAACTTTATGACGGCGCTACTTTATTGGATTCCGTTTCATTGGCGTCCGGTATAGCTACATTTAACCTTACCGGTTTTCAAGTAGATATGGACACCACTAAGACATTGACTGTTGTTCTTGATGTTCCGACCGGTTCAACTCTTACCAATAGTCTTCGTTTGACTGAGGGGTTGGTAACTGATTGGACGGGTGGAGCCACTATTACTGATGCTGGCGAGCTTACCACAACGGGCGCTTCTTCATTGCAGTCGGTTACTGAAACCGGCGACGCGATTTCCAACGCTATGACTGAAGGCGCTCCGACATTTACGATTGCCGCTTCCACTTCTCCGGCCCTTAAGTCGGTTGTAACTGGCGCGACAGCAGTTTGGGTTGGCAGAATGTTAGTTACCGCTAATAACGAAAATATTAAGGTAACTTCCGTTCGCGTGGCGGCTGGCGATGCTAATGTGGCTTCCACTGACGAATCATTGGCTTCCGCCAATTGGTCGCAAATTACCATTAAAGTTAATGGCGCGGCTATTTCCGGCGGTGGTCCGAAACAATTAAGCAATGGAGGAACTTCCATTGTTGATTATGTTTTATTTGACGGTCTTAACTTTACCGTTAATAAAGATCAAACGGCGACTATTGATATTTATGCCGATGCTGTTGGAACCGCTACTGCGTGGTATTTTGGTATCACTGATTCCGCTTCCCAAATTCAGGGCGCGGGAATTGGTTCCGGTATTTCAGTGGCGGGTGGAGCGGCTGGCAGTATTTATGCCGGCACGGCTGTTACTATCGTCGTCTCTGGCGGCGTAACATTATCCGTTAACGCTGATACGCCGGTAAATCAAAATGTGGCTGTCGGCACGGGTGGCGCGACTGGCATTTCGTTCTCTAACATTAAGTTTGAGGCTTCCAATATTGAAAACTTAGTTGTTAAGAAAGTGCGGCTTACTTTGAGCGGCGGCGCGGCTGCTGATTTTGTCAATGTTAAGCTTTATGACGGCGCGACTCAAATCGGCGCGACCGGATATATATCCGGCAGTACAGTTGATTTTATTGATGATACTAATAGTCTCTTTACAATTACTAAAGGTACTTCAAAGATTATTACTGTTAAAGCTGATTTGAACGGCACTACTGCTGGCGGAGATGCTGTTTCTGGCGATGGTCCGCGATTCTATATCGCGAGCGTTACTGGCACATTGGATGGCACTTCCGGCAATAATATTAATTTAAAGATTGCTGGCACTGATTCATCTGCTGCTGTAACTGGCACCGCTGGAACACCGACTCCGGTAACTGATACTAATTTTGGAGCTATCACTCTTTATAAATCGGTTCCGACTGTTTCCAAGAACGCTTCCAGTCCATCTGGAGCCGCTGTTGGCGGGTCTAATTCCGAAGTGTTAAGAGTTGATGTTGCTGCCGATGCCAAAGGAGATGTGATATTCAATCATGTCGCCTTCACGGTTGCCGGCAATGCTGATCTTGATAATGAAGCTTCCGGTAATGCCGCTATCTATAAGTCAACCGATTTAACTACTCCAGTGGCTTACGCGCCTTATATTACTGGCGCGGCGGTAGCTTTGGGTACTACAACGGCTACGGGAGTTTCTACTGCGTTAGACGGTATTCCTGTTGGTTCAACGATAATTCTTGATGAAGCTGGTGTTTATTCTAAGGTGAAATTGTCAACAGTAACTGTGTCTGGTACCGTTGCTACAATTACCTGGACTCCGGCTGTTTCAACTATAGCGGCTACTAATGCGTTAACTGTCTATTATGTTCCAATGCAAGCCGGCGCTTCCGGTAAACTCTTCTTCGGCGGTCAAAGCGCTTTAGGAGCTGACTTAGCTTCTGGAGGCACGACTTTGACTGTTGCGAGTACTGACGGGTTTGCTATCGGCGATGTGTTGACCGTAACTGGTTATAGTGCGGCTGGCGTGGCCATAACCGATGATTCAGTTACTGTCGTTGATATTACTTCTGCGACAGCGATGACCATTTCCGGATTCCTTGCTGCAGCGACTATTGATTATGATTATAGTTGGAGCGCTGGAGACACAGCAGACCTCGCGGTGGCTTATGTGAATACCAGTTTGAATAATTCCAATGCCGCCACTGATGCCTTTATCGGCGAAACTGTTGCTGCCGGTACCACCAAGACATTTATAGTTAAAGGTGATACCACTGGCGCGGATGACGGAACTGGTACTGAAACCATTCAATTAAGTATTGGCAGTATCGGCGATTTCAATTGGGACGACACAATTAGATTGGGCGTAACCACATTGACTTCCGGATTACCGCTTACAGGCAATTCGTTGACCTACTAAGTATTTTTGATCTGAATCCGGTCGGAGGCTTGAAACTTCGAGACCGGAAACGCAAAACACCCTTGCTTCGCAAGGGTGTTTTGCTATACATTTTTATTGTCGTATCCTTGCCGTATCCGGGATACGGCGCTATAATAATCTTATGCCAATCAGAAAAATACAATTTGAAAATGGCGAATTTTATCATGTATTTAATCGGGGAGTAGAAAAACGAAGAATTTTTATGAATAATAAAGATTACTTGAGATTTATAAAGAATATAAATATATTTAATGATGATAAATTGGTTTTGCGTAGTGAGCGTCGTTTGTCGCACTTGCCGTATCCCGGATACGGCGATATCGCCGTATCCGGGATACGGCGAGATCCGTTTGTTAATATTGTATGTTTTTGTTTAATGCCTAATCATTATCATTTATTAATTCAACAATTAAGTGATAATGGTCTGTCCCGTTTTTTGGGTAAAGTATGTTTGGGATATGTTCATTATTTTAACACCAAATACGAACGCGTCGGTTCTCTTTTTCAGGGTCGTTTCAAGGCCGTCCATATAGATAATGATGAACAGTTAAAACATACTTCGCGTTATATTCATTTAAATCCAGTTGAACTTATAGAAAACGATTGGAAAGAAAAGGGGATTGAAAATTGGAATAAAACCAATGAATTTTTAGAAAATTATCGTTGGTCAAGTTATTTGGATTATATTGGAAAGAATAATTTTTCATCAGTGACTAATCGCGAATTTGTAATGCAATATTTTGACAATAAGCCGGAAAAATATAAAAAATACATCAATGAATGGTTTATTGACGATTTGAAAAAAATTGATGTTTTGGATTAAATAGATTTTTGATATTGACACTATTTTTATTATGGATAGGATATGATTATATGAAAATAGCGTCATTATTTTTATCCATTATTATTTTTATCGGGTTTGCGCATTTTACTAATGCCGTAAGTTTGCGCGATGTAGCGATTAACGAAGTAGCGTGGAGCGGCACAAAATCGTCCAGTGGCGATGAGTGGATAGAACTTAAAAATAATACCGGCAACGCGATTGATTTAACCGGCTGGGGAATTTACGAACAGGGAGGCGATGTTTTAATTGTCGTTTTGGAGGGAATTATTCAACCCGCCTTTTTTTATTTAACTGAACGAACCGACGATAATACTGTTTCGGATATTGCGGCGAGCCAAACGCCAAAATCGTTTAGCGGTTCCGGGCTTTCTAACAGCGGAGAGTATTTAGTTTTAAAAGACGCGTCGGGCGTTACGATTGACAGTGTAAACGCGGCTGGCGGTTGGTTTTTCGGCGCGACTTCGCCGGATTATTTTTCAATGGAACGGATTGATTCTTTGGCGTCAGGCGACGATGTTGTTAATTGGAAAAGTAATAATGGAGTCACCCGCAATGGCAAAGACGCGGAAGGCAATCCGATTAATGGAACCCCGCTTGCGGAAAATAGCAAAGGAGGAAGCGGAATATCGGATCAAGGCGGCGATAGCGAGAGTGCGTCTCCGAGCGGTGGAGAAAGTTCTTCTTCCGGCAGTTCGTCAATTTCGTTAGCGGTAAATAATTCGCCGCAAGCGAACGCCGGCGACGATATTTTTACTTTTCTTGGCGAAACAATTCAATTTGACGCTTCAAAATCGTCAGATTCCGACAGCGATAAATTGACTTTTGAATGGAATTTGGGAAATGGCGAAATTATAAAAGAAGAAAAATTCGGTTATGTTCATCAATTTCCCGGAAAATATATTATTACTTTGACTGTTTCTGACGGTTTTTCCAAAGCATCGGACGAAGCGCGCGCAGAAATTATTTCTGGCGGAATAAAAATAAGCGAGTTTTTGCCTGATCCGGACGGAAAAGATGAAGAGGGGGAGTGGATTGAAATTTTCAATTCCAGCGATTATTTAGCGGATTTGGGCGGTTGGCAACTGGACGATATGGCGGACGGCGGATCAAAGCCGTGGATTTTTCCGGAAAAGACATTTATTTCGCCAAAAAGTTATCTTGTCATATCGCGTGATATAAGCGGCATTGCTTTGAATAATGATAAAGATACGGCGCGGCTTATTTATCCAAACGGTATCGTGGCGGATGAAATTGTTTATGAAAAATCTAAAGAAGGCGATTCTGGCGTTTTAATGGGCGGTTCTTTCTTTTGGTCAAAATTTCCAACGCCCGGCGCAACGAATATTTTGGAAGCGGAAGTAACAAAATCATTGGGAGCGAAACCGATGAATTCTTATTTTGTGGAAAATTTCAGCGAGGCGTATCAGAATGTTATTTATAATAATATTAGCGGTGAGAATAAAGATAAGAAAAATCTTGTTATTATTGGGAGCGGTAAGACAAATAGCGGTGTTTTAGAAGAATTGTCGAATTTGCCGAGTCCCGGACTCAGCGAATTTGTCGAGTCCGGGACTCGGCAAGTGGGGCAAAATAAATTTGTGCCGTCAAAAAATATGTTACAGGCCGCAGTTGGGAATAATTTGCCGGTTAAAAAATTATTTTTATTTATTTTTTTGGCGATTTTCGCCGGCGGAGCGGTGTATTTATTTTTTTATATAAAGCGGAAGAAAAGAGCTAGTTTGGGAAATTTTGCGCCATTGGTTGGCGCGCTAAAACAAAATAACGCGCAAGATTCCGTTAAACAGAGTTGGGATATTTTTATTGACGATTAATTCGCGTCGAATTTTTCGCCGAGCCCCGTCTGCCTACG
>JBBTRL010000010.1:0-3302 GCA_038065195.1 Patescibacteria group bacterium | reverse complement strand
CTGAATCAAAAGCATATAAGTTTCGCTTTGGCAGCCGCTATTGATAAAAAATCAATGAGTAGTTTGTGTGAAAATATAAAATCGGTTTTAAGAGAATGCCACAGGCTGGGGTATTATGAAGACGATGATTTTACCGTGATGAATCAATCTGAATTTTCCAAGCAAAATGAAGCTATGACTCGTATTATGACTATTCTACTTGGTTTGGGGTCTTTTACGACTCTTATTTCCGGCGGTATAGGCATTATGAATATTTTACTCGCGTCAACAAGGGAAAGGACGAGAGAAATAGGATTAAGGATAGCTCTTGGGGCGAGACGCAAAGATGTTTTAAGTCAGTTTTTCACAGAAGGATTAGTAATTAGTTTGGGCGGAGCTGTTATGGGAGTTATTGTTGGCAATGGAATCTCCGTATTGGTTAGCGCGACTCTTAATTGGTCAATGCTCATTAGTCCCATTGTGTCTACGGCATCATTATTGATTTCTGTTTCAGTTGGATTATTTTTTGTTTATTGGCCGGCGCGTAAAGCATCACGGTTGAATCCGATAGACGCGTTGAAATACGAATAGGAGGGACGGATGAAAAAAATATGTTTTGCTGTTTCATTGTGCTTGTTGTGTTTTTCGTCCATTTCTTGCGTTATTGTTCCCGGTATTGCCATTATCGGTATTGCCGTTATGTGTGTTGTAGATACCGATAGTGATGCCATTGGTCCGGCGTTTATTTTTTCCGAAGATACGGGAGGCGATAAATATGCCAATATCGGAGCGGATATAGAGGCATATTCCGACAGCGCCGAGTGGCATCCCAATAGTAAGTATCGTTTCGTTGCGGGTAAAATTACGCCGGGCGGATCGGCGGAGTCGGCGGGAATAAAAGAAGGCGACATATTATATAATATCAACGGTCGCTTTACAGAAAGAATGTCGCCTCACGAAGCATTTAGTTATTTAATCGGAGGCAACGAAGAAACTATTTTGCTTTATGTAGTAGACGGTGAGACGGGATTATTAAAAAAAATTGAAGTCCTTAAGGCAATCAATTAAGCAACTCGCGAAAGGGTTGCTTTTATTTTGGGTTTTGATATACTATTGTTTATAATATATAAGTATTCATTTTTATATGGTAAATGAAATAAAACAAAAGGAAGAAAATCAAAATTTTCAAAGTAAATACGGTCTTAAAATTGAGGATATGTTTAACGCCGGTTTGCATTTGGGTCATATTAAGTCAAAGTGGAATCCTAAAATGTCTTCATATGTTTTTGCTATAAAAAATGGCGTGCGAATTATTGATTTGGAGAAAACGATGGTTAAATTGGAGGAAGCGTTGGATTTTTTGAAAAAATCAGCTTTGGAGGGTAAGAAAATTTTATTTGTCGGAACGAGATTTCAGGATAAGGATATAATAAAGGAATTGGCGGAAAAAACCAGTATGCCGTTCGTGAATAATCGTTGGGTGGGCGGATTATTCACTAATTTCGGCATTATAAAAAAACGGCTTAAATATTTTCGCGATCTTGAGAGCGATAAGCAAAAAGGCGATTTGGGAAAATATACTAAAAAAGAAAGAATAATGTTTGATAAAGAATTGGTAAGATTGGAAAGATTTATGGGGGGAGTAAAGATGTTGGAAAAATGTCCGGAAATTGTTTTTATATTTGATACGACAAAAGATGTTTATGCTTTGCGGGAGGCTAGGAAATCCGGTTCAGTTGTAATGGCTATCGTAAATACCGAAGCCAATCCGACGCATTGCGATTATTTTATTCCGGCGGGAAATAATTCGCTTACCGCCTTGAAGTATGTGGCGGGAAAAATAGAAGAAGCGTTGGGGGGAATTGTTAAATGACTTCCAATAACTATACCCAGTAATATAACTTCCAGCGTGTTTTTCCCGATTTTATATTTTGGGATTTTAAGAGATGATATATGGATCTAAATAAAGTTAAAGAATTGAGAGAAAAAACAGGCGTTTCAATAACGCAATGTAAGGCGGCTATGGAGGAAGCCGGTGGCGATATGGGAAGGGCCGTAGAAATATTGCGTAAAAAGGGCGAGAAAGTTGCGGATAAAAAATCAGTTCGTGAAATAAAATCCGGACTAGTTGAGGTATATATTCATGGTGGCGGTAAGATTGGCGTTATGCTGGAGTTGGGATGCGAGACGGATTTCGTGGCGAAGAATAGCGAATTCAAAGATTTAGCTCACGATGTTGCAATGCATATTGCGGCAATGAATCCGAAATACTTAAAAATAGAAGATATACCGGATAAAGTTATTGAAGCCGAGAAAGACATTTATCGCGAACAATTAAAGGGCAACGGCAAGCCGGATAATATTCTTGAGCAAATTATGGAAGGGAAAATTAAAAAATACAGCGAGGAAAAATCTTTATTGTCCCAGCCGTTTATTAAAAATCCGGACATTACAATTGAAGGATTATTGCGCGATAAAATACTTAAGATAGGGGAGAATATACAGATTCGCAGATTCGCGCGTTATGAAATTTAATCTTTAAGATTAAGATTATGTATATTTTCTTTCCAATTATAATTGTTTCTATCATCGGCATTGTTGTTATTTTTGTTCGTAAAATGCCGAATGTCAGCCAGATGCCTATTTATGACGCATCTGCTTTTTATGATAGCTGGCTTTATAAATTTCCCGATAAAATAAAGAATTTTCGGTTTTGGCATATTAAGGAAATGCTTTTTGCTTTTGTGGAAAAATTTTTAAAAAAGTTTAAAATTATGCTGTTGAAGTTTGAAAACGCATTAAATAATTTAGCGGTAAAATTAAAGAAAAAACGCAATAACGGAGAGAGGATTGCGGTTGTTGAAAAATTATCAATAAAAAATAATAGCAGTCCGCGGTTGATTGAAGATTTGAGTAAAATTTTTAATTCCATTAAGGAAGATGTTGTTGCGAAAGAAGAGGATGGCGACGATGTTATCAGTATAGAAAAACAGGAAAAATTTAATCATAATTTATTCATTCAACGAGAGAAAAATATTTTGGAAGAAATAAGGATTAGTCCGCGCAATATGGAACTTTATAAAAAATTGGGGTTTTTGTATTTTGAGTATAAAAATTACGAAGACGCTTTAAGCTCTTTTGGGCAAGCGGTTAAACTTGGATGTAACGATAAGAAAGTATTGGAAGCCATAGAAGATATCGGACGGAATTTGTAGATTTTTATTGCGCCGCCATAGTCCCGATGTTTTCGTCTTTGGCGAAAAGTCGGGATCCCGATGTCCCGCCGTAGGCGGGACATCGGGACTTAGCGGTAGAGCAACGGT
>JBBTRL010000009.1:0-8096 GCA_038065195.1 Patescibacteria group bacterium | reverse complement strand
CCAAAATCAACAAACATACAAAAAAGGAGATTTTAGTCGAATTGAAGCTGATATTCAAGGAAACTATAAAGTATCACAAGCCGATTTCTTTATTGACGGAAATTTAATTAATGGAGATTCAATAAAACCATTCGCGGTAAATTTATTTATTTCCCCAAACATTGATATTAGGGAACATAAAATTAAAATAAAGGCTTATGATATCTACGGTAACACTAACGAAGAAGAAATCACTATAAATATCATTAATTAAATTAACTTTGTTTTTTTAGCCGAACTGACAAGTGATGCTATTTTCTCAAGAGAAGCGCCCGTAAAAGCCCTTTCCGCGATAGTTAATATCTTTCTGTGTTCCCAAAAACCAATCTTGCGCCGTTCTGATAGTATTGGCGCTTCTATTTTTCTATAAACAGATAAAATATCACTCAAAACATTTCTTTTTATCGCATCTTTTTCATTATTAATTATAAAAGATAACTTTTCCAATATAACATAATAACTTTTTTCTTTAGTTATTTCCTGAACTAATTTCATCAATAAATCTTTTTTAGTTTCTTGGTATTCGCGCTTGGCTGTTTTATACTTCATATTTTCAATCAATCTTAGTTTCCTGTACCTAAAATAAAGATAAGCGGCATTTATCCCGTAAAGTAATCCGCCGGTAAGAATATGACCAATATAATGCGTCTTTTTTGTTGGTTTAATTAACGGGCTTATATCTCTTAAAATGTTTTTGTGTTTTTTAAATTCCACAAGGGCATTTTCCGCGCCTCCTAAAATATCTTCAATATTCCGCGAATCAAATATTCCTGCCTTCATATTCTTTATTTGGTTTTCCAAATCCTCTGTTTTCCTGATGGCCATTTTCGCTTCTTCTTTTCTTCCGATATTAAAAAATACGTCCGCTTCTTTTTCTAAATTCACTATTTCTTCCCTAATTTTTTCCGTTCTTTCCCCAATTTCTTCCTTAGAGGCGAATTTATCCGCCAACTCCGCCGCTTCTTTAGTTTTTCCACTATGCGTTAACTCTCGCATTTTTTTTTTCAATATTTTTTTCGCTTCTTTTCGACGCATTTCTTCCAATTCTTCAAACAACTTTCCTTTATTTTCCGGTTCATCTGATTTTAAAATTCTCTCTTTCAATAATGGTTTCTTGGGTCGATCTTTCATTATCTCCAATTTATCTTCCCGATGTTTTTGTATATCATATTTTAAATTTTTAATATCGTTTTGCAATCGCACCCTCTCTTCTTTTGTCGGCTCCTTTTGTAAAACAAGATTTTTTAATTCATACCGCAATCGTTCTAATTTTTCTTTTTTTGTTTCGTGTATTTCAATATTTTTTTCATCAACAATATTCTCTTTTTTGTTTTCAACGACAATATCTTCTTTTTGATCTAAATCGGGATTTTCAATACTCATATTTTTTATATTTAATTTATTATCATCTAAGACCTCCAAAATATATATTCCTTTTCTTTCTCCCGGATTAGAATCATATTTCACCCTCACGGTATAATTCTTTCCACCTTCCGGCTTAAAACCAAGTGGAAATATCGCTATTTTGTCAAAAAATCCTTTTAACGAAAAAATACCTTTTGGAGCAATATAACTATCATTTCCCTTTTTATACTTACTTAATAATGGTTTAACTGAAAATGTGTTATTTCTTATTTCCAAAGCATTAACGGCTTTCCCTAATTTACTGTCTTTTTTAATATTCGCGCCCAATATTTCCATAAGTTTGCCAAGAGAAATATTTAATTTATCTTCGCTTACCGGCCGTATTATCATATTGTTTTTTACCGCGATTCCTTGGGGAATATCTAATCTCACTAAATCGGAATATTTTTCATCTCCTTCCTTAACGACGACAAAAAAACTTTCTGATTTTTGGTCAAAAAGCAAATAACCATCAAAACCGGCCGCCATAGCCGCCTCACCACCTAAACTCACTTTATGATCAATATCCACAATAATTTTTCCAAACTCCGTATCTGCGACAAAACCGTCGTCTTTAAGACGATTTATTTCTTTTATTGAATTTTCAATTTTCTTTTTTCTTTCCTTGCTCGCTTCGGTCAAGCCCCATTTATCCAAATCGCTTTCATTTAAAATATCGTCGGGGCGTTTTCCGGATTTAAAATAATCATAAAGTTGACTAAAATTCATCTTTTTATAAAGCCCTAACACCATCCTATAACTATCATTGAATAATTTTTCTTGTCCAGGAAAAGCAGCGCGATCAATTTGAGAAACAAATCTTGTTAAATTTTCAAGCGCCTCGTTTTCACCCAAAAAATGAAGCGCTCTTAAAAAAAGGTAAGTTAAACGCGTTGCCGGAAGTATTTCTTTGGTTATATCCCCCCCATGGTGATCAAGCCAAGCTGTTTTACTTTCTTTATCTCCCACCACCCCCCTCTTAAATCCCGTATCAAGATTAATATAACCCGGTAAAAATTCTCCCGGTTTAATAAATTTAACATTATCCATATTCCAACCAGCTTCCTTTAATAAACCAATGGATATGCCACCATCCGTATCGGGTTTTATTCTTAACTCAACTTTATTTTTTTTATAGTCAAAATTAAACGTTCCATGAACAGCGAAATTATTCCAATTTTCTCGTATTTTATCTTGGCATATTTTCAAATGCGCCTGATCGCCAGCTTCTTTCCATTTATCCCATGATTTTTTTATCTCCAAATCTTTTTCAGACAAAAAATCAATAACTTCCAACGCTATATTATCTAAAAATAATTCAAATTTTTCCTCTTTATTTTTTTTAATATCTTTTTTTTCCATAATTAAAAACTTGCTAATCTAAATAAAAATAACATCCCTTACATCTCCTTTATTTAAATATTTTAAACGGTTATTAACCTCATTTAATATATTTATTTTTTTAAATCTTACTTCCGACGCCACTCCGGAATTAACGCAATTTATGAATAAATTATTATTTTGATTTTTTACCGGTTTAATAAGATTAGCAATTTCTTCGCCAAACTCTTTCTTTAAAACATCCTTAAAGATATCAAGAGCGCTTAAACTGTAAACTTTATTTTTTTGATCAATTTTATTTAAAAAACGCGGAAAAACAGATTTTAACGATATAAACATATAATTTATAATTATTGATTGCGTATTGGCATTACGATATAAAAATAATCTCTATTATCCAAAACTCTCAAAAGCGACGGTTGAGTTGGTCCGTTAAAACCCCAAAATACATTTTCACCAACCAAACCATTAAGACCATCAATAATGTATTTATAATTAAATGTAATATCCAAATCATCACCAGTAACTTCGCCTTTTATTTTTGAAATATTTTCACCGGCGCTAAAATCTTTAGCGGCAACATCTATTTCGTTTTTCGCGCCGAAAATACTAAACTTAACATCATTGATTTTACCGCTAAAAACACTGCTTATTTTCACAGAATTAAGAAGTTCGTTTTTATTTATTATTAATTTTGTTTTAAAATCTTTCGGAATAAGTTGTTTATAATCAGGAAAATTTCCATCTATCAAACGAGAAACCAAATCTACTCCCGGTTCATCAATATCACTATCTTTAATACTGAATAATATTTGATTTTTACTTATAATCACTTTAATTTCACCGTCTTTTTCGCCTAAAATTCTTAATAATTCCTGCGCGCTTCTAATTGGAATAATAAAAGAAGTATTATTTTCTGATTTTTTATTAAAATTAATGGTTTTTTCGGCAAGCCGGAAACTATCGGTGGCCGCCATTATAATTTTATCTTTTACAATATTAATAAAAATACTGTTTATTTCCGGACGATTTTCAGTGAAAGAAGCGGCATGAATAACTTGATTAAGTCCATTTTTAAAAATTGTCGTATTGATATTAAATAATTCTTCTCCTGTTATTTTCGGTATAATAGGAAAGTTTTTTGCCAATTCACCGCTTATTACAGCACTGTAATTTAATAATTTTATATTAAGATTATTATTTTTTACTTCTAAAAAAACTTTATCATTGGGTAAATTATTTATAAATCCGGAAAATAATTTAGCCGGAATTGTAATACTTCCGTTTTTTTCTATTTTAGCCGGAATACAACAATTTATACCGATTTCTAAGTTTGTAGAAGATATACTTAATAACCCCTTTTGTGTTTCCAATAAAATATTACTTAATATCGGTAGTGTAGTATTTTTTCCAACTATTTTTTCTGTAATATTAAGACCTTTTTGTAAATTTTTTTGTAAACAAACTATTTTCATATTATTAATAGTATTTTAAACTATTTATTACTAATTATTATAGTAGTAGATGAATATTTTGTGGAAAAGTTATGTTTATCGGCTAATCCACTGGCTTTTATATTATAATAAAGTGTTGATAACTATGTTTATAATACATTGATTTTATATGTATTAATTTATCTTATTATTATATTTATTTAAAAATAGTATTTTTATCAACCAATTATAAGGCGTATTATGCACATATTATTAACTATTTTTACAATATTTTTTTATTTAACATTTAGTAATTTTTCTCTGATAAAATTTATTTCTTGCAATAACCTTCCTTTTTTGGCGATTTCAGTATTTATTTTACCGCAAGCGTGAATAACTGTGGTGTGATCTCTTTTTCCAAACTTATCTCCTATATTTGAATAAGAATAACCCAACTCTTCTCTTAATAGATACATTGCGATTTGTCGTGGAAGAACCAAGTTTTTTTTCCTACTTTTATCGCATAAATCATCTATTTTTATTTCGTAAAATTCCGAAACTCCTTTTAATATTTTCATTGGAGTTATTGCGCAAAGAGATATTGTTATAAATTCAGAAAGAATAGTTGGTAATTTTTCCTCATTAAAATTATTGTTATTTAACTTATAGGTGGCTAATACTTTATTTAGAGCCCCTTCCAGTTCTCTTATATTTTTTGTTATATTGGATGCTATCCATTCTAATGTTTTTTCATTTATTTCTTGCAATGATTCTTCCAGTTTCGCTTTTAATATAGCCATTCTTGTTTCGTAATTCGGCGGAGTTATATCAGCTATCATCCCACCTTCAAATCTTGAACGAAGCCGGTCATCTATTGTCGCTATTGATTTTGGCGGTTGATCGGAACTTAAAATTATTTGTTTATTTTTTTCATACAAAGCGTTGAATGTGTGAAAAAATTCTTCTTGTGTTTGTTCTTTTTTAGATAAAAATTGAACATCGTCAATAATTAAAACATCATTTTTTCTATATTTTTCTTTAAAATTATTGGTACTGCCATTTTTTAAGGCGTTAATAAATTCGTTTGTAAATTTTTCCGAATCTAAGTATTTTATTTTTTTATCCGGATTTTTGATTAAAACTTCATTGCCTATAGCTTGAAGGAGGTGTGTTTTTCCAAGTCCAGTTCCGCCATATATAAGTAATGGGTTGTATGTTTTCCCGAGATTTTTCGTAACTGCTAACGAAGCAGCGTAAGCAAGTTCATTGGATGCTCCTACTATAAAAGAATTAAAGGTATATTTTGGATTTAAATTCGTATCGGCATTTATCTTGTTATCAACCAACCATAATTGATTTTTATTTATATTATTATCTTGTATTTTATTTGTTTTTATCGTTACGGTTCCGGCAATTTCAAATTTTACTTCTTTTATTTCTTTATTTAAATTTCTAAGTACTTTTAGTATTAGTTTACTGTATTTATTTTCCAACCATTCTTTGGAAAAACCATTAGGGACGCTTATTACCACAGTACCTTCAATGTCGCGTTTTAATATATTGGTGTACTTAAACCAGGTAATAAAATTTGCTTTTGATAGGTTGATTTCAATTTCTCCTAAAGCTACTTTCCACAACTCCTCCAACGGTAACGATTTATTGTTATCAGTAATCATAATGATAGTATTTAGTATGAAAATTTATTCCTCTTTTATTTTTACATAATAACATAAAATGGAAAATTCTGAAAATGCATTGTTTTGGTGATAAGGTGTGAATTAATGGTGGATAACGATTTAATCCCCCATTAGCATTGCTCTGTTTGATTTTTTATGATAGTTTATATGTATAAATAATATAAATAATAAAAAAATAATGAAAATTACAACATATAAACCGAGTAAAATAAAAAGAAAAAGACGACATGGTTTCCGAAAAAGATTAAAATCTCAAACGGGTCGGATTGTTTTAAATAGGCGCAGAGCTAAGGGACGGAAAAAACTGTCTGTTTAGTTTTATTTTTACCCATATGGAAATGCGCGGTATTTTTTGTTTTTAACAAAAATGTCTAAATTAATTTTTTAATGCTTTCAAGAAAATATCGCATTGCCGATAATATTTATTTTAACCGTTTGTTTCAAAAAGGAAATTCGCGGAGCTGTCCTTTGTTTTATTTGAAGTTTTTATCAAATAATTTACCTTATTCTCGATTTGGTTTTATAGTGGGAGTGAAGTTATTTAAAGAGGCGGTAAAAAGAAATAGGGTTAAACGATTAATGAGAGAGGTTATCCGTTTAAATTTTTCTAAAATATGCGATGGATACGATATTATTATCGGCGCCAAATCAAACAAGCTTTATGGAATGAAATATCGGGAAGTGGAAAAATTATTATTAGCTATTTTTAGTAATAATAATTTTTTGAAAGAATAATTTACAATAGTAAAAAAGACTTGATAGTGAAAATAATTATTTTAAAATTAATTAAATTTTATCAATATGCGTTATCGGGACGCGCGGGTTTTTTTGGTTTTTTTAATTTTTCTTGTAAATTTCATCCCACTTGTTCTGATTATTGTTATGAGGCAATTGATAAGTTAGGGGTTTTAAGAGGAATAAATTTAAGCGTCAGGAGAGTTTTAAGGTGCAATCCTTATTTAAGGGGCGGGGTGGATGAGTTGCCTTACGGCGATTAAATTAAAAAATTTTAAATTATACATACGGTATGATTTCATTTTTTCATACAATTTTATACGAACCGCTTTTTAACGCTTTGATATTGATATATAATTTTATTCCGGGACATGATTTCGGTATAGCGATAATATTACTTACCTTAATCGTCAGATTCGCCTTATTTCCTTTAAATGACAAGGCATTAAAATCGCAGGGAAAATTAGCGGCGCTTCAACCGAAAATAAAGGAAATTAAGGAAAAATACAAAGATGATCGGGCGCGGCAGAGTCAGGAGTTTATAAAACTTTATGCTGAACATAAAGTTAATCCATTGGGCGGTTGTTTGCCAATGCTTATACAATTCCCGATTTTGATTGCTCTTTACTGGGTTTTTATCAACGGATTGAATCCTGAAAAATTAAACGGATTTTATGGGTTCGTCGCTAATCCCGGAGTGATAGATATGATATTTATCGGTATTGTTGATTTATCAAAACCAAGTTGGATTTTGGCGTTATTAACCGGATTGGCGCAATTTTATCAGTCGAAATTAATGTTTAAGAATAAACCAAAGGCGCAATCATCTCCTAATGATATTATGAATGCGATGTCTTCGCAGATGACTTATTTAATGCCGATATTTATTGTTTTTATATCGTGGCGATTGCCGGCCGGATTGCCGTTGTATTGGTTGGTTACTACCCTATTTTCCATCGCGCAGCAATATTTGATAAATCGTAAAAATGCGGTAACTTAATTTAAGCTTATGGATTATCAAGATGAAATAAAAAATATTATCTCCGGTATTTTATATTTTTTTAATATTGAATATAGTCTTGACGTTGAGAGAGATGAACGAGTCGATATTTTGATTTTTAATATATCAACATCGGAATCTGGTTTGTTAATCGGGACAAATGGCGACAATCTTAAGGCGCTTCAATTATTGGTTAAATCAATGATTTTTAAAAAAAATAAATATTTACAAGAATTTTCATTGGATGTTAATAATTACAGAAGGGATCGGATTGAATTTATCAGAGAAATGGCGCGAAATTTTGCTAATAAAGCGGAGTTTACAAAGAAACCGGTAATATTACAACCAATGTCTTCATTTGAAAGAAGAATAGTTCATTTGGAAATTATGGCGCGCGGCGGGGCGGTAACGACGGAAAGCGCCGGCGAAGGCTATAATAGGTGTGTT
>JBBTRL010000008.1:4558-9599 GCA_038065195.1 Patescibacteria group bacterium | reverse complement strand
TTAACGGCATCTTCGGCGGTAATACCGCTTTGCTCAAGGTAACGAATCTGAGCCCTAATTGCCCCTATATCCTTTTGGGATTTATTGATTAAATTCTGAAATAAAATTTCTTTCCCCTGTGTTTCTTTCAAAAGATTATCGTTTTCTTTCTTTTTTTGACCCAACGACACTTTTTGAAATTCTTGCAATCGTTTAGTTTGAGAGAGGTCTTCCTGTTTTTCTTCAAGAACTTCTATCTTATTGCCCAGATCAATCTTTAATGATTTTATCGCATCCAAACTTTCTTTCAATAATCTTTGTATGTCTTCCAGCGCTTTCATTTCTTCAAAAAAATCCACAATCTCCGACTGCGCCAAAATAATTTCCAAAAAACTTTTATCGCTGGTTTCGTAAAGGTTTCTAATGGTGGCGGCAATCAATACTTTTTGCGTCTCAATTTTTTCGTCTATTTTAACAATCTTATTATTAGCATCATTAATTTCCGTTTCCAATCCGTTAATCACAAGATTACTTTCTTTTATTTCAAGATTGATTTTCTTAACTTCCTGTCCGATAATCCATAATTCATTTTGCAATGTTTTCTTTTGTTTTTTTGCCGCTTCTAATTCTTTCTCATCTTCCGCAATCCGCCGACGCAATTCGTTAATCTGATTATTTAATTCCAGTTTCGTATCTTCAGTTGTTTGAGCTAAAATAACAAAATTTGCATTTATCGGCAAAAAAATAAAAAAACATACTGTAAGTATGCAAAACAAGGGCAATTCCAATGATAGACCGTATTTTATTATTAAAAATTTGGCATTATCATACATTGCTAAATTCATTAAAATCTTAATGATTTTATTTTCCCCCTTTCTTTTTATTGCTCGCCGTATTTTTTATGTCGCCGTTATTATCCTTTGTTTCGTCATCGCTTTCTTTTCGTTCCTTGCCAACCACCTTAACATCTCCGACCGAACTCGTCGGAGCGCCTCCCAATTCTTCCTTAATCTCTTCTTCGGTTTTCGGTTTCTTCACCGTTACTACGACAATATTATTGTCCTGAGTAAAAGAAACATTTTCCGGAAGCGCAATATCTTTTATTTTAATAACATCGCCGAATTCTTTCAATAAACCAATGTCAACTTTTATCTCGCGCGGCACATTAAGCGGTAAAACTTCAATTTCCACACCGCTTATATGTTTATCCATAATACCTCCACTATTTTTAATAAGCGGCGAATTTCCTTCAAAAACAAGCGGTACTGTAATTTTAATTTTCTTATCCATTCTTATCGCATATAAATCCGCATGAATTATCTTATCGGTAATACCATTTTTAACAACATCTTGAATTAATATATTATCATTTTTAAGATTACTGCCAGGAATATTTAATTTAATAATCGTATTTTGACCCGCTTTTTCGTAAATATTGCTAAATTCTTTATAATCTATTTCAATTGGCGTATTCTCCGCGTTAAAACCATAAAATATACCCGGTATTTTACCGGATTTTCGCATATTGCCAAGATGCTTGCCAATATCTTTTCTAATTACTACATTAAGCGTTAAGCTATTCATAATTGATAATTTACCACAAATTATTCATAAATACAAGCCTGCCTGCCGATAGGCAAGTTATACCACTATATTTTTCGGCTTACCGCCGGAAAGAACATCTATTATATTTTGCGCCGCCATCTCACTCATTTTTCCGCGCGTTTCTTCGGTAGCGGAAGCTATATGCGGTGTTAACACTACATTATTTAATTTCGCTAATCCCGACGAAAGTTTCGGTTCAAATTCAAATACATCAAGCGCCGCGCCACGAATTGTCTTATTCTTCAACGCTTCAACCAATGCCTTTTCGTCCACTACCGGTCCGCGAGAAGTATTGATTAAATAAGCCGATGGCTTCATTAATTTTAATTCTTGCTCGCCTATCAAATGCCTCGTTGACGGCAAAAGAGGAACATGAATACTGACAAAATCAGCCATCTTTAATAAAGTTTCCAAATCAAAATATTCTATATTTAATGATTTTTCCATTTCTTCGTTACGAACCTGATCGTAATAAATAATTCTTACATTGAAACCATCGCGCATTCTTTTTGCCACCTCCCCGCCTATCCTGCCAAGACCAATAATACCCAAAATTTTTCCGGAAACACCGGAACCGAGAAAAAGCATAGGTTCCCAACCATTAAATTTTCCGGCGCGCGTAAAACGATCCGCTTCCGCTATCCTTTTTACTGCTGTAAATAATAAAGCAACAGTATGTTCAACAACAGCCTCCGTAAGAATGCCCGGCGTATTACTAACCATAATGCCGCGAGATTTCGCCGCTTCAAGATCTATATTATCAACACCGACGGCGTAATTGGCAATAATTTTTAACTGTTTCCCGATTCCATCCATCACTTCACTATTAATTTTATCCGTCAACAAACACAAAAGAGCGTCAACGCCTTTGGCATATTTTATAATTTCCCGACTCGTGAGCGTCCGATCAAAACGACTTACGACAATATCGTATTTTTTATCTTTTAAAAGTTGTATACCGACATCCGGTATTTTTCTTGTTATAAAGATTTTAAACATAAATATTTTATAAATATATAAAAAATAATACTTAACATTCGTATATTCACGATTATTCCTTATGGCAAAAATATCTTAAACCACCGTTTCATTTTATTAACAGTATCACTCGGAGGTTTGTGCCCTTTGCCGCTTAATTCAGAATCAATTCCCCACAAAACAAGACCAACCGCCGTTGCAAAAACAGGATCATCCATTTTATCCGCCAATCCGTCAAATTCGGCCGGAAAACCGATTTGGGCGGGAAGTTTTAATTCCCTTTTAACCAAATCAATAAATCCCGGAATTTTAGATCCGCCACCGATTATAACAACGCCTGCCGGTAGAAGACGATTGCGATCAATTTTTTTCAATTCACGAACAGTTAACTCTAAAATTTCCAAAACCCTAGCTTCTATTATATTGGCAACTTCCTTGCGGGGCACAAGATCTTCCTCGCCAAATCCGAATTTAGCCAAATCAATCGCATCATTTTTATGAATTTCATCGGGAAGACAAGAACCATATTCAATTTTAACTTTTTCGGCTATATCAACGGCCGTACGCAATCCAATCGCCAAGTCATTCGTAATATGCATAGCGCCTACCGGTAAAATATTTACATGCCTAAGATCCCCTTCTTCGTAAATACATAACGACGAAGTGCCTCCGCCAACATCCAAGCAAAGTACGCCAAGATCTTTTTGTCTTTTATTTAAAACAGCGCGACTTGCGGCCAGAATATCCAATACCAAGGCATCAATATTAATTCCCGACTCATTTACACATTTTACTAAATTTTTAATAAATGGCGTTGAACCATCTATAATCAAACTATCCACCTCCAATCTTACGCCATGCATTCCAACAGGATTCTTGATTCCGGTTTCGTTATCAACTGTAAATACGCGAGGAATAATATGGATAATTTCACGATTAAGAGGCATTGATATCGCTTCTGAAGCGGAAATAACGCGTTCCACATCTTCATCAGAAATTTCCCCATTGGCACGCGAAACGGCAACAACCCCCTTACTTGCCAGCGCCTTTATGTGAACACCTCCTATACTTATATAAGCATGGTCTACTTTTATACCCGATATTCTTTCCGCTTCCGCCACTGATTTCTTTATACTGGAAACGGCATCATCAATATCCACAACCACTCCTCTGCGTAAACCGAAAGAAGGCGCCATACCAACGCCCATAACTTGAGGCTTTATCGTTTCTTGGCTCGCGTCAACTTTTGCTATAACCGTATTGACGGTACTGGTGCCGATATCCAACCCTACGAAAATATCTTTGTGAAATTTCACAATAGCGAATCTATTTCCATTGCCGCACTTTAAAACACAAAATACCGCAATAGGAAATAAATATTTAGTCTATTATTCTATTGTATAATATGAGGAGTAAAAAGTAAAATTCCCACAATCAAAGCGCCAAAAGAAAACACCAAAACAATAGCCGCGGAAATATCTTTTACTATTTTTACCGCCGGACTCCAATTCGGATGAACTATGTCCAATAATTTTTCCATAACCGTATTTAATATTTCAGCCGCTAAAACAAAAATTATTAAAAGCGTCAATAAAGAAAACTCTATTAAACTCAATTTAAAAAAAAATCCGCCTAAAATAATAACTATGGCTATTAAAACTTGGAAACGAAAACTTTGTTCTGATTTCCAGACATACGCGAGACCATTTAACGCAAAACCGAGACTTTTTATAAAATAATGGATATTAAACATTGAAAAAAAATAAAAATTAAACTTTCGTATTTTTTAAAAAATAAACTTTTTTATTTTTAAAACTTAAACCAATGCTCTTTTCCATTTGTTCCATTTCTACGCATTTTTTCCGACTACCTTCGTGTTCGTATCCGAATAAATGTAATAATCCATGAATCAAAACGCGACTTAATTCTTGCTCAAAAACCGTTTCATATTTTTCGGCATTTTTTTTTATGACATCTGGAGCGATAAAAATTTCGCCCAAATAAATAATATTTTTACTCGAATTTACAAAATCACGATCATTAATGTAACTAAACGATAAAACATCCGTAGAATCGTTAATTTTTCTGTATTTCTTGTTAATCTTGGCTATATTTCGCGCAAAAACAATATTCAAATCAATTTTAATTTCATTCGCTTTTATATCGCATTTTTTTAACAACAATTTAATCGCAAAGATAAATTTATCTTTGTCTATGGAAAAATCAGTTTCATTGCAAATATTTAAATTAAATTCCATTTATTTGATGCTTTTTCCTTTCAGGAAATATTCTGCAAAAAGACAAGTTTCTTTTTCAAAAAATCGCCGACCAATTTTCCATCCACCCTTCCTTTAAGTTGCGCCATTACCAACCCCATAATCGTTCCAAAATCACGCGTTTTTTCAAGATCAATCTTTAATAAAATTTTATCAATTTCAATATTCATCTCTAATTCAGAAAGTTGTTTCGGCAAATATTT
>JBBTRL010000008.1:0-4548 GCA_038065195.1 Patescibacteria group bacterium | reverse complement strand
ATATATCCAACTCCTCTCTTTCCTTCAATTCAAGATCGTGTCTCCCTCCGCTATTAAAAATACCGATTGATTCTTTTCTTTTCTTTGCTTCGCGCATTAAAACTTCCAAAACTTCATTATCATTAAGTCGGCTCAATTCATTTAATTTTTCCGGCTTTTCAATCTTGTCCCGCTCTTTTGTTGAAAAGAGCGGGGTCTTGCTAAAACGATGTCTTTTTTCCAATTCTTTATTTTTTACAGCCGCAAGCGATAAACGCAAAACAGAAACAACTTTATTGTCTTTATTTTTTAACGCAGATTTAAGATTCAGCCGTATAGTCTCGTATAAAGTCATACCCAGTATATCAACCCCGTATAATCACCCCCTAATGGGGAGCTATACGGGGTCAACTTCCAGTTATAAAACATTTTTTATTTATATCCTAGAAATTAATTAATGTTAATCTTAATCCCAGAAATATCCTTTCTTCTTTTTGCATTTTTCTAACAAGAAAAATGCGCTGGAAGTTGTATTACTGGGTCATATTTTACCCAACCTTTTTAATTCTTCGTATTCTTGACGACGCTTTACGCGCGCAAGAGCCGACTCTCTCACCGATCTCTTGTTTAATGGCTGTTCTCTATGTCTGCGTCTCTTTGCTTCCTTTAAAATTCCGGCGCGATGAATTTGTTGAGAAAAACGCCGTACCAAAGCGCCTGCGGTTTCATTTGGTTTTTTTGTAATTTTTATTTTCACCCCGTTAAAAGTCTGTCTTTATATGACTTATCAACATCAATTTTAGACAGACACTCCTTATAATAAACCTCATTGGTTGGGAACAGAAAAATTTTCTGCGCAAAACTTCTAACGAGGTTCCTGATTTTAAAATTAATATCCTCCCAATAAATGTAAATGCAAATGATCTATAACCTGCCCTCCCTTTCGACCAATATTGAAAGCTAATTTATATCCCTTCTCGGTATTTTTTTCCTTAGCTATCTTTTTCGCCAAAGAAAATAAATTCCATAATAAATCTTTATCATCATCATTTAATTCATTAACGGAATTTATATGCTTTTTTGGCAATAATAATAAATGCACGGGGGCTTTTGGATTTATATCATTAAGAACGATAAAATCGTTATTCTCGTAAACAGTAACTTCCGTCTTTTTACTTACTATTTCGCAAAAAATACATAAACCCATAGTATTGATTTAATTTTATTTTTTTAAATATTTTTTAATTTGTGGAATTATTTTTTCCAATGGCACAACTTCTTGCACCCCCGATATCATATCCCGAATAATAATCGTGCTGTCTAAAACTTCTTTTTGTCCAAAAATCAATGCTACTGGCACCATCATTCTATCCGCCATCTTCAACTGAGATTTTATGCTGTTTTTCCCGATAGCCTCAATGACTAATAATCCGGCGCGCCTTAATTCTTCAAATAATTTAAAACTTTTCTTTCTTGCAAGATCACCTAATTGAATTAAAAAAATTGACGGCTTTTTGTTTTTTGGAATTTTTACATTTTGTTCTTTCATAAGCAACATTAACCTTTCTATGCCTATACCGCATCCTACGGCCGGAGCATCTTTTCCGCTCAAATCCGATACTAAATTATCATACCTTCCGCCACCTCCTATGGACGATTGACTTAATAAATCGGCTTCGCCATCATTGCTTTGCATCTTTGGAACAAACTCAAATACCGTCCTTGAGTAATAATCTAATCCCCTAACCAAACGAATGTCCAAAAAATAAGGCACGCCCATTTCATCAATAAATTCCAATACGCTCTTAAAATGATTCTTACAATCTTCGCAAATATGATCAATAACTTGCGGAGCATTCTTCTTTAATTGTTGGCATTTTTCTTCCTTACAATCCAAAACTCTCAATGGATTAAATTTAATCCGGACGGAACAATTATTGCATAATTTCCTAGACCGGCTCCGATAATAAGCCAAAAGCGCTGATCGAAAAACAGGCTTACATTCATTACACCCGATACTATTAATTTTTACAACGATATCCTTAAGTCCCAAATTTTCTAAAATAAGCCAACATATAAAAATAATCTCAGCATCCAATGCGGAATCGGTGCCACCAAAAATATCAAAATTAAATTGCCGATGCTCGCGATAACGTCCTTTCTGAGGATTTTCATGCCGAAACAAAGAACCGATGGTATATAATTTTATCGGCTGAGAAAGATTATGCATCCCATGCTCAATATATGCTCTCACCATACCGGGGGTAAACTCCGGTCTCAAAGACAACATATCTCCTCCCTTTGTCTTGAAAGAATACATTTCTTTTTCCACAATATCGGTATTTTTGCCCGTACCGCGAATAAATAAATCAGTATATTCCAAAACCGGCAAATCTATCCTGGAAAATCCATAAGCATCAGCAAACATTTCCACAATATTATTGATTCTTTTAATATAAATCTGATCAATGGGCAAAATATCATGCATACCCTTCACCAATTGAGTTAATGATTTTATAGAAGTCATAATTAATGAATAATTTACATTTTAATTAATTTCGCCAAAGCCAAATACTTTAAATTTGCCAAAAGGAAAAACCCTGATCCATACTTTTCCTATAATATATTTTTTCAGTAAAGGTCCCCATTGACGCGAATCAAAACTTTTCGTTCTATTGTCGCCCATAACGAAATATTCGTTTGCCCCCAATTTAACATTCGTATCGGCGTTTGTAATAATATCGCCGAGATAATTTTCCCGTATTTCCATTTCCTTTCCATTGCTTACCAAGAAAACTTTTTTATTATTGATTTTAATATTCTCGCCTGGAAGACCGATAATTCTTTTGATATAATATTGCGAAATATCATTAGGATACTTAAATACGATTATCTCGCCCCTTTTTGGTTCCTTGAAATTATAGCTTATCTCGTCAATAATAATATATTCGCCGTCATTAAAATTCGGCTCCATTGAAGCTCCCTTGACAAAAAACGGCTGAACGACAAAATATCTGATGGGAACAATAATTAACAAAGAAATAATTATAATCTTAGAAATTTCCCAAACATTGTCTATGAAATTCTTAAGCATATGGAATAATTATAAATCCAATTCATCTTTTATGCAATCGCTGAAATTTTTTTTTAAAAAATGCCGCCGATTCGGCGGATGAATTATTGCTTTTTCAAGCAATGCTGAATTTTGTTAAAAACCTCCAATGACTTTATACAAACGGCAATAAAGACATAATGCGAGCGCGTTTTATGGTACGCGCGATTCTCCTTTGATGTTTAGCGCAAAGATGCGAATATTTTCTTGGCGCTATTTTATTTTGAGTAGTCAAAAAATGATGCAATGTTTCTACATCCTTCCAATTGACTTCCTCTATATTATTTTTACACAAATAGCAATTTTTCAAAATTTATTTATTAAATTAAAAAGGTATATCTTTAACATTAATTTCTTCTTCCGCTTGAGAAATTTCGCTTTCCTCAACAATAGGTATTGATTCGCGAGGAGAACCGGTTTCCGCCGGTTTTGTATTTCCCATTGTATTTCCGGCCGCTTTCGGTCCCATTTGCATATTTTGCATTATAATTTCAGTGCGATATTTTTTCGCCCCATCTTGTCCCTGCCAGGATCTTGTTTGAATTCTTCCTTCCGCAAAAAGCAATTGACCTTTCTTTAGATAAGTAGCGCATATTTCGGCTAATTTTCCAAATGCCACCATATTATGAAATTCGGCTGTTTCTTGTTTTTTTCCATCCTTATCTTTCCACACCCTATTTGTCGCCAAACCAAACGAAACTACGGTCTGACCGGAAGGCAAAGTTCTGGATTCAATATTATTGGTTAATCGTCCGATCAATAAAACTCTATTTAAATTCACCCCGTTAGAAGTTTATCTTTATATATTTTCAGATAAACACTTTATTATAATATAACCTTTGTTAGCTTAATGCAGAAAAAATTTTTCAAAATTTTTTCTGCCATAGACTTCTAACGAGGTTCGTACTATTAAAAATTAAATTTCACGCCCCAATATTTCTTCTAATTTTTTATCAACATCTTCAAGGATAATCTTTTCTTTTTCCGGAACTTGATGCGCGACAGACGCTTCCGACGAAATATCAACCACTTCCTTTTCCTCTCTCGTTTTTTCAACAATCACCCGCCTTACTTCTTGCGGTTCAACGATTATTTTTTTAAATTCCTTTATTTTAATAATATCAATATTATCAGTCAATCCGATCGTATATCGAAGTATATTCGCGTTAAGTTTTAAATATTTTAAAAAATCATCCATTTTAACGACCGCGAATTCAATTAAATTTACTTTCAAAAAACTATACCCGTAATGCTTAATCGGGTATGCAAGATTTTCGCGAATAATATTTTTTTCTTTAACTATCCTTCCGCCCAATTTTTCTATAAAATCCTTTATTTCATTTTGAATATCGCCAAAATTATTTTCCGCAATATCTGGCTTAATCCAGTAAGAAAACTCGTATTTTTTTGTATTATTTTCATTTTCCATATTCATATTGTAAAGTTTATATTATGCC
>JBBTRL010000007.1:0-3165 GCA_038065195.1 Patescibacteria group bacterium | reverse complement strand
GAATAATTTGCGCCGGAAATCCGATAATGCCAACTTCAGATACAGCCGCTTCTCCCATTTCTTGTATTTTTTGCTTAATTTCTTTTCGCGCCTCCTCTACTTTTTCTTCAATTTTTGCCGGCTGTATTCTACCGTCTTTAATTAATTTATCAATAGTAATCCGGGCTATTTCCCGCCTTATCGGATTAAATCCGGAAATTGTAATAACGCCCGGAGTTTCATCAACGATAATTTCCACGCCCGTGGCCCTTTCCAATGCCTTGATATTCCTGCCTTCGCGTCCGATAATTCTACCCTTCAATTCATCATTTGGTATGCTTACCGCAGAGGTCATAATATCGGCGACATTGGAACGAGCGTATCTCTGAATTGAAAGCGCCATTATATCAAAAGCTTTTTTTTCAATCGTATCAACTTTTTCCTGTTCAAGTTTTTTAATTGTTTTTATAATCTCATCTCTATAATCTTTTTCTACAGTTTGCAAAAGATTATTTTTCGCTTCTTGCTCGCTCATTTTTGCTATCGTTTCCAACACCTTTCTTTCCTCTTCGTGCATTTTAGCCACTTCCGTTTTTATGCGCTTGACCTCTTCAACCTTGTAAACTAAATCGTTTTTTTCTTTTTCAAAAATATCGCCCTTTCTATCCAAAGCTTCCTCTTTGCGTAAAACCCGTTCCGCTTGTCTCGTAAGCTGAAACATCCTCTCTTTTTCTTCCTTTTTCGCTTCCTCAAGAAACTTTACCGATCTATCTTTGGCGCGAAAAATCATATCCTTCGCTTCGGTCTTGGCAACTTCCATCATTGTCGTTATTTTTTCCTCAATACTTCCAATCTGCCTCCTAGCGATTGACTGGCGAGCCAAATATCCAAATACGGAGCCGACTGTCAATGCTCCAAAACCTATAACTATAAAAATTAATTGCGGCATAAATAAAACAATCCCGATTGCTTAATAAAGTAAAAGTAGACAGCAAGTGTTTAATTTTTTTTATTATTTTATCGGCAATAAAAAAATATATGCTGAAAAAGATGCGTGAAACATCCGTAAAACCGTTTACATCCTTATACCTATTAATATAATGGGAATTGATTAATAACATATAATAACCCCATGCTAACAAATGAAACAATAGTTGTAAACCCCGTTAGAAGCAGAATGCTTCTAACGGGGTAAATACCGCGCATTACGGAATTTACAAGGCATGATACAGAATTTACTTGATTTTTATAAAATGGTATGGTATACTATTAAAATAGTTTTTTGAAATTTTCTTTTAGCATATTTTGAAGAAATTAAAAAGGGAGGCGAGAAAAGTGGAAATTGAAAAAAAACACCACGATTGTCCCACTTGTACATGCGAAAAACCTCTTTGGAAAACTAAGGAGGAAGTTCTTGCCATGCGAGAACATAAGAGAGAGGATAATATCGGAGAACCCATTGTCTTGGATACCGACGATGGGTTTGTAGAGATAATGTCATAAAATTGACTAACGGACTTTGATAAATTTAATCAAAAGTCCGTTTTTTTATTGACTTTTTTATACAATAGTGATTAAAATAACAAATATATGGCATAAGAAATGTCGTAATCATTGTCACATTGTATTGTTGCGTGCATAATGTAAGCGCGCTGATTACAATATATAAGTATGGAAAATCTAATTGAAGAAAAAAATATCATTCAAACAATCAAAGAAGCTGAAGAAAATGCTTTGACGGAAATTGAAAAAACTAAAAAAACGAATGAAAATGAAAAAATAATGGCGGAAAAACAATGTGCCAAAGACAAGGAAAAAATAGCCGCTTATTTTCGTGATAAAAACGAAACTATTGAAAATGATTTAAAGCCGGAATTGGAAAAAATAAAAAATGAAGCGCGCACCAAAACCGAAAATGCGCTTTTGAAAATAAAAAAAATTGTTGAAGAAAATTCGGAAAAAGCCGTAAAATTTTTAATGGAAAAAATTAAAGAATAAATAGCAGCAGATGCTTATATCCCTCTCTAAAATTAACATTACCGCCGATAAGAATTCCATGGAAAAAATCCTGGATTTTTTGCAAGAAAAAGGCATTATGGAAATTTCGGAAATCAAAGAAACTGGAACGGAAACGACATTATTACCGATGGATAAAAAAAATAGCGGCCAAAATCCGGTCCAAAGCGTCAATAATTTAAAAACTGCCGTTAATTTTTTGTTGCCTTACGACAAAACTAAAAAAGGGCTGAAAGAAAAAATAGAAACGATGTTTAATCCTCCAATTGTATTGTCCGGAAAAGAACTGGAAAATATAATTCAGGGGTCTGATTGGCAAAAAACCGTTGAAACTATTCTGAAAATTCAGGAAGAAATTAACAAAAACGAAAGTATCATCAACGACGCGCAAGGAAAACTGAACGCGCTTTACGGATGGGAAAATTTGAATTTCGCGCCGCAAGACGCGGCTTTGCCAAAAAACAACAAAATACTATTGGGCGCGCTGCCAAATAGTATTTTTATTAATCCAAAAAATAAAAAAAGCTTTTATAAAAAACTGAAAAAAACGGCCGGCAAAATATTCCTATTAAAAACAATAAATGACGCCTCCAAAGAAAGGAAAATAGTTATGGCATTTCCGTCGGCCTATGAAAAATCAATGCGGGAAGCATTGTCGCAAGCCAACTTCAAGGAAGCCGAATTGCCGTATCCAGACAAAATCCCAAAAAATTCCATGGAAGAACTGAAAAATAAAATCAATGGAGCGAATAAAAATCTGAATGAATTCCATAATGAACTGGAAATCATATCCAAAAAAAACTTAAAAAATCTTTATATTGCCGCCGATTATCTTTCTTGGCAAACCGAAAAAGAAACGAACCGCGAAAAAATAGCCGCCACGCGCTATTTATTCTCTCTTGACGGCTGGATTGAAGAAAAAAACATAAAAGCGCTGGAAAAATCCATTGCCGAAATAACGCCGCATTTCGCGATTAACCAAATTAAAATCAACGCGCGGGAACAACAACCGGTTATTATTAAAAATAAACTTTTTGAACCATATGAAGCGGTAACCGATATCTATGGCTTGCCCCTTCCCAACGAACCGGACCCTACGCCGTTTTTGGCGCCGTTTTTTACAATTTTACCCCATTTTTGATTATCAAGATAATAAATATCAAACAAAAA
>JBBTRL010000006.1:0-3897 GCA_038065195.1 Patescibacteria group bacterium | reverse complement strand
TTCTTTTACCGCTTTCGTCATAACGCCAACCCATTCCAGCCAAAGCCCTTTTTCTTTTAATTCATTTAAACTGTTTATTATTTTTTCGGGGCTTGAATAATTCGGTTGTGTTTCGTAGGATAATTTATTTTTTTTGGGCATATATTATATGACAATATTTATTAATTTATCTTTTATGAATATGATTTTTTTGATATTTTTTCCCGCGATGCAAGATTGAATTTTATTATCTTGAAGCGCGATTTTTTTCGCTGCGTCTTCGGATATGCCGATTTCGGCGTTGAATATTCCGCGCATTTTGCCGTTAATTTGTATTACCATATCAAAAGTTTTTTCTTTTGTCAATTCAATGTCGTATTCCGGCCACTTTTCTTTATGAACGGAATATTTCGCGTTTTTTTCGTATTTTTCGGGATAAATCTGAGACCACAATTCTTCGGTTAAATGCGGCGCGAAAGGGGCGAGAAGAATCAATAACGCCTCAATGTCTTCTTTCGCGATATTTTTTTCCCCGCACCAGAAAGTTTCAATTTTTTGATGTGGGATAAGGATGTTTGGCTGGAAACTTTCGGTACGGGGCTTCGCCTGCGCAGCGTTGGCAAACTCCATCAGCGAAGAAATTGCCGTATTGAACTGCAGATTTTCAATATCCTCTGTCACTTTTTTGATAGTTTTGTGTCTTTCTTTTAATACGGGAGAATTTTTATCCGTAGGCGTGATTTTTTGTTTTAAAAATATTTCTACCAAATCATGGACGCGATTTAAAAATCTTTCAATTCCGACAATGCCTTTATCTTGAAAATCGCCGCCTTCTTCGTATCGTCCTAAAAACATTAAGTACATTCTTAAAGTATCGGCGCCGTAGCGGTCAATATAATCATCGGGATTTATTATGTTGCCTTTGGATTTGCTTATTTTCGCGCCTTCTTTTATTAAAAGCCCATGCGCGCGGAATTTTTTGAACGGTTCGTCAAAATCAATATATCCCAAATTATGCAAAACTTTTGTGATAAATCTTGTGTAAAGCAAATGAAGATTGGCGTGTTCGTTGCCGCCTATATACATATTGACGGGAAGCCATTTTTTAATCCTTGCTTTATCAAACGGTTTATCGTTAAATTCCGTGGAAACATAACGAAAATAATACCACGCGGAATCTATAAAATTATCCATAGTATCGGTTTCCCTGACGGCTTTTCCGCCGCAATCTGGGCAAACCGTATTAACAAAACTTTCTATCGCGGCAAGCGGCGATTTGCCTTTTGTTGCGACTGAAGAATCTTTCTGGAATGGAAGTTTAATTGGCAAATCTTTTTCCGGAACCGGAATAATAGTATATTCTTTGCCGTCAATTATCGTGGTTTGGAATTTTGGACCTGCCTGCCGGACAGGCAGGTTTTGAATTTCGGATTTGTTTCGGATTTCGGATTTAGAAATTAGAATTTTCGGGCATCTATCGCAGTATATGACCGGTATCGGCGTCGCCCAATAGCGCTGGCGGGAAATCAGCCAATCGCGAAGATGATATTTGATTTCTTTTTTGCCGATATTTTCTTTTTCCAGCCATTCGGTTATTTTCTTAACGGCGTCCAAAGAGTGTATTCCGGAAAATTCATTTGAATCAACGAGGTTTCCTTCGCCTTCATACGCTTTTTCCAAAATAGGACAAATTTTTTCCGGCCAATTAGGGCAAATGACTTGCTTGATTGGCAGATTAAATTTTTTTGCGAATTCAAAATCGCGCTGATCGTGCGCCGGAACCGCCATAACCGCGCCTGTTCCGTATTCCGCCAAAACATAATCGGAAATCCAAATTGGAATTTCCTTGCCGGTCGCCGGATTTACGGCTTTTATCCCCTTAAGTTCAATGCCTGTTTTTTCGTCGTTTTCTTTTATTCGCTCTTCTTTGGTTTTTTTAGCGGATTTTTCCGCGTATTCTTTAATTTTGTCAAAATTTTTAATTTCAGATTTTAGTTTTTCTATAAGTTGATTTTCCGGCGCCAATACCACATAAGTCGCGCCAAAAAGCGTGTCTGGCCGCGTAGTAAAAACTTCAATATTTTTTAGATTTGATTTTTTAGATTTTAGATTGAATGTAATGAGCGTTCCCTCCGATTTTCCTATCCATTCCCTTTGCGCTTTTATGGTTCTTTCCGACCAGTCAATTTTTTTATGGTCTTCTAGTAAGCGTTCGGCGTAATCGGTAATTTTAAAAAACCACTGACTTAATTTTTTTTGCGTTATTTCCGCGCCGCATCTTTCGCATTTATTGTCTATCGCCATAGCGTCCGCGACAACCGTTTCGCAAGATGGACACCAATTGACTGGCGCTTCTTTTTTATAAGCAAGACCGTTTTTAAATAATTGTAAAAATAACCACTGATTCCATTTGTAATATTCCGGAAGCGTTGTGTTCACTTCTCGCGACCAATCAAACATCATACCCAGCTGATTCAGTTGTTTGCGGAAATTTTTAATATTTTTCTCCACCGTTTCTTTTGGAGTTTTTCCGATTTTTCGCGCGTAATTTTCCGAATGTATGCCGAAAGCGTCAAAACCCATCGGCTCAAAAACATCGTTTCCTTGCAGTCGTTGAAAACGGCCGTAAATATCCGCGCCGGTGAAGGCATAGACATTGCCGACATGCAATCCTTCGGCAGAAGGATAGGGGAACATCATCAGATTGTAAAACGGTTTTTCGGCTTTATCCAAATCCGGTTCATAAAGGCGCGCTTTTTCCCACCTTTCTTGCCACTTTTTTTCAACTTTTAGAACTTTTTCATTTTTTTCTTCATTTGGCATATTTTTTATTCTGTTGTTATTTATTATTTCCATAATTCTTATGATATCGCGAGTAAGTGTTAAAATCAATAAAAATAATAAAACCGCCGATTTAAATTGTCCGGCGGTTTTTTTGGATTGAAATCAACTGTTGATTTTTATTGAAACCAGTATAGCTGTGGCAGCTACCACGGTAATTATCAGCCATTGCAATAAATATGTTTTTAATTTAGACATTTTTCTCCCTCTCCATCATTTTTTCATTCTTGAATTAATTTTTTTCTATAATCTCTATTTTGGGATGTCGGATTTGCGGTTCATTGGCGGCTACATAAGCGACGAGGTCGACAAGCCGCATGGCATAACCCCACTCATTGTCGTAGTATCCTGTAATGCCATACAATCTTTTTCCTTCATCGTCTTCAACGAGTTGTATGTCTTTATCAATAAGAACCGATAATGGCATACCGATTGTGTCCAGAGAGACTATCGGGTCTTCTGCGATGCCTAAAATACCATTTAGTTTATTTTTCGCGTATTCTTCGTAGAGTTTAATCAGTTCTTCCGTTGCGGGGTTGCTTTTCAGTTCAACGGTAAGATAAATTATACTGCCGGTTGGCGTATCTACTCTAAAGCAAATTCCGTCTATTTTTTTAATTTTTGATTCAAGAGAAGGTATGATTAAGTGAATAGTGCCGGCGGCTCCGGTGGAAGTTTTGATTATATTTCCTCCTGCGCGGCGCGAACGGCGAAGATCTTTGTGCTTCGCGTCCACCAGGCGTTGATCTCCGGTAAACGCGTGGATCGTCGTCATAAGCCCCTTTCTAATGCCGAATTTTTCTTCTAATGGAAGCAATATTGGCGCTAGGGCATTTGTTGTGCATGATGCGTTTGAGATTATATTATGGACAGCGGGGTTATAAATGTTTTGGTTGATTCCCATTACGATGTGCGGGATTTCCATTGCTTCTTCTTTTTTTTTGAAAGGCGCGCTGACTATTACTTTTTTCGCGCCGGATTGCAAATGATTTCCAGCTTATTTTTTCTTGACCGATTCACCCCTGCAATCAACAACAATAACAATATTATATACTTTCAACGGCAATTTTGAGACAT
>JBBTRL010000005.1:0-10193 GCA_038065195.1 Patescibacteria group bacterium | reverse complement strand
TTATCCTGATCCCTTCCGCTCATTGAGAATCCTTTCGGTTCCAATAAACCCACCACTTCAAAATCCTTCCCACCTATAGACAGGGACTTCCCCGTTGGACTGATATTAAAAAACAAATCCCGCGCAACAGTTTGTCCGATTACGCATATTTTTTTTAATGTATCAATATCGTAATCTTCAATAAATCTTCCTTCTTGCAATTGCCACCTTCTTATTTCCATAAAAGAAGGTGCAACTCCGGTAACTTCCGGCTTACTTTTATTACCAAGATATTCCACTGGAAAGGAACTGGCAATTCCCGGAGACACGGATTTTATGTTTTCTATCGCTTCAATAGCCTCCACATCATCTGATTTCAAGGAGTCTTGTTTTGAACCGAATGAAGTACGGCCAGACATTTGCCCGGGTATAATAATAATCACATTTTCCCCAAGACTTTCCAGTTGCTTTACTAATGCTACCCTAGAACCAAGACCGATTGACAGCATAGCCACTAAACTCATAGCGCCAAACATAATGCCAAGCGTAGATAAAAAAGATTGAAATTTATATGAACCGATTGAACTAATGGCTGTTTTGATATTTCTTACGAATTTTATCATAATCCATCCTCCTCGTCGCCGACAACCAATCCGTCTTTCAGTATAATCTGTCGGGAAGCATAAACGGCAATATGCGGTTCATGAGTAATCATAACTATACTAACGCCTTGCCTATTTAACCGCAAAAATATTTCCATTATTTCCGCGCTTCTCTTTGTATCAAGATTACCGGTCGGTTCATCGGCTAACAAAACCGACGGATCGTTAATCAAAGCGCGAGCAATAGCAACTCGTTGCGCCTCTCCACCGGACAATTGATTCATATAATTATTAATTTTGTTTTTTATGCCGACAGCATTGAGTTTATCTTCCGCCATTTGCCGCCATTTATGCTCCGGCACATCGCTGTAAACCAACGGTAAAATGATATTATTCAAAACCGACGATTTTTTCAAAATAAATTTTTCAAAACTTTGGAAGATAAACCCTATTTTCTTATTCCTCGCATTTGCCAATTCATCTTCGGTCATCTTCATTATATTTGCGCCGTCAAACAAATATTCACCGCTCGTGGGAATGTCCAACAAACCCATTATATTCAAAATTGTTGATTTTCCGGAACCGGACGCGCCAATAATAGCGACAAATTCCCCCTTGCAAATATTAAGATTTATCCCCTTCAAAACCGGTTCAGAATAACTTTTTTTTATATCTTTCATTTTTATTATACTCATAACATCCCCCATTACCTGCCTGATTTTGATTGCCAAGGAGCGGTTTTCATTTTTCTTCCGCTATCTTTTTTAATACCCGTTATTATTAAATCATTTTCTTTTATTCCTTGTCCGGAAATTTCAACCAACCTATCGCCATAAATTCCCGTTTCAATCTCGCAACGAATCGCTTCGCTTCCGGTTAAAATTATCACCATTCCATCTTTTCCGGAAAAAACCAAAGCTTTTTTCAAACTATCCTTGGGAACAGCCAAGACATCGTCTTTTTCAGCCACGGTAATAAAAAATTTTCCCGTCATTCCCGGCTTTAACTCTAAATCTCGATTGGATATTTCACATATAACATTGTAAATTGGCACATTATTTTCTAAAACGGGATTATCTCGTATCTCTTTGACAACCGAGCAAAACTCCCTAATCCCCGCCGCAGTGTTCACATTTATTTTTATTTTCTGACCAACACGCACGGCCGAAACATCAATACTGCTTAACTTGGCGAAAAACTCCAATTCGCTCATCGGAGAACAAACATCAAACGCCTTAAACACGGAAAAACCCGCAGAAACAGTTTGACCGATTTCAATGTATTTCGCCAAAACCATTCCGTCTATCGGAGAACGAACAAAACTGTTTTCAAAATCAATCTTTGCTATATCCAAATCTATTTGCGCTTCTTCTATCTGCGCTTTAATTGATTTCAACTTCGCCATCTGTTCGTCCAAAAGATTTAAAGAAATTTGACAATCATCTTCCGCTTTCCATAAATCTTCTTTGGAAATAATTCCGCCCCTATCCAACTTCCTGTTTTGATCCAAGTGCCGCAAATTAATATTGATGGTTATTTTTGTTCTTTCCATAGCCACCTCCGCTTCAACCGCCTGCAAACAAAGAGTTTTTAATTTGGCTTCGGATTTTTCCAATTTCTTTCTGGCAGATACGGATTCAACTGTCGCCAAAATATCGCCCTTTTTCACGAGATCGCCTTCCGTAAAGAAAATCTCCGTTACATTGCCGGCAATTTTACTGCCAACTTCAACTTTTGTAATCGGACTAAACACGCCCTCGTCCTTAATTTCCTTAACAACTCTGCATTTCGTTATTGCGACGATATCGTATCTGTTAACATCTTCGTTCGCCGTCTGAAAATAAAAAATAACTGCTGTCGCTAAAACGCACAAACTAATAATTACCACTATCCATCTTTTTCTCATACCAATCTCCTTTAATTTTTATTTTCAAAAAACAAAGAAATTTTACTTCACAAAATACTACCACAGAAATATAAAAATGTCATTACCAAAAAATTTAAATAATACAAAAAACCAAACATTTTTATGCCAACCCATTTATGGTATGATTAAAACAATGATAGATAAAATAACTAAAATAACAACAATTACAGTCATTATATTCATCTGCGGATTTTTGGCGGTCAGTTTTTTAATGCCCGAAAATTCTTATGTTATCGGAATTAACAATGAAATTACCACTATTCCCATTTCAGCGGCCAAACTACTTACTGCTTCTTTATTTCACCTGACCAACGCCATAACCGAACCGCCCTCTTCAGCGCAAAATATTTTAATTCTTGGCATTCCCGGCCAATCAAACAGCGCTCCGTATCTTACCGACACCATTATGATCGCCCGCATCGTCAAAGAAGAAAACGCGACAAAAATAACGACAATCTCCATACCACGCGACATTTTAGTGGAATACAACGGCAAACCGCAAAAAATAAATTCTCTCTATGCTTTTGGCCGATACACATCTCATGAACGCGGCATAAACAATATAAAAATAGAAATAGAAAAACTAACCGGCTTAAAAATATCAAAATATATTTTAATTGATATGGAAGTTCTTGAAGAAACGGTAAATAAAATAGACGGCATCAATGTTTGGGTACCAGAGGACATTTACGATCCCCTGTTCCCAGCGCCGGACAATTCATACCAACCATTTGGAATAAAAAAAGGCTGGCGCTATTTGGACGGCGCAACAGCGGCAAAATATGCGCGAACCCGTCATAACAACGACGGCGATTTCGGCAGAATGAAAAGACAAATTCAAATTTTATATGCTTTAAAAAATAAAATATCGGCTTTTAATCCCATACTAAATCTGCCAAAATTTTTAAAAATCCTGAAAACACTGAATAGCCACATTAAAACGGATCTGAAATCAACAGAAATAATTTGGTTATGGGATTGGTTTCAAAAAACAAACACCGATGATATCCGTCATATAATAATTGACGCAGATCCGGATAAAAATTTATTGGCAAATGCCAAAATAACGATTGGGGGACAAGAGATATCCGCGCTTATACCGATTGAAGGAATGGAAAATTATGATAAAATAAACTTATATATAAATAATCAACTGGCAAAATAAAAAATTATGCCCAGTATATCAACTTCCAGCGCGTTCTTCTCCTGTTTTTACATTGAAAAGCTTGAAGTATGATAAAGAATATATTAGTTCCGCCAATAGTATAAAGCGAGAGTTAGAAGAACACAAAAATAAGTTGTTATAATAGAAAATGTTTCTGGGCTTAATATTAATTAATTTCTAGAATGCCAAAAAAGCGGTGTTTGGCAACTAGAAGTTGTATTACTGGGTATGATTTTACTTATCGCTGGTCTGGGAAATTTCGGAGAAAAATATAATAATACTCGCCACAATATCGGCTTTGAGGCAATAGACCAACTCCAAGAAAATTGGAAAACTATTTATAATTTTTCCAAATGGAAACTGTCGCCAAAATTCAACGGCGAATTAAGCGAAGGAAAAATCGCAAAAACAAAAATTATCATGGTAAAACCAACAACATATATGAACAATTCCGGCATTGCTATTAAAAAAATCATTGAATTCAATAAAATTCCCTATGGCGATATTTTTGTTATTCACGATGATTTTGATTTGCCATTCGGTAAAATAAAAAAATCGTACGGTCGCGGTTCGGCCGGACATAAAGGCGCAGAGTCAATCATAACGACATTGAGGACAAAAAATTTTACAAGAATTAGAATCGGCATAAATCCCGCGAATAAAAAATTACCGCCAAAATCGCTAGACTTGTTTGTGTTGGCAAAATTCACGGAAAATGAAAAAAAAGAAATTCCGGATATTATAAAAATAGCTATTTCGGAAATTGATAAAATAGTATGCGAAAAGAGATAAAAACAATATAATTTTTTATATTCCAAAAATCCCCCGCAATATTGCGGGGGATTTTTATCATTTATGCATTCCTATTTTACCGAACAAACGGCATTCCAAATCCGGTGGCCGGATCGTCGCCAACCGGTAAAATATCTCGAGCAATGCTCTGCAGATACGATCTTGTGCTCACACTTCCTCGCCACAATTTTGCCGCAAGACCGGCAATATGAGGAGTAGCCATAGAAGTTCCGGAAATAGTATTATAATTTCCGCCTATCCATGTTGATTCCACGGCAACGCCGGGCGCGCCGAATTCCACCTCTCTTTCTTCAATAATATAATCGTTGTTATTTATTCCGCGCGAAGACCAATTCGGAACATTTTCGTTTATATCAATCGCTCCGACGGCAACCACATTGACATTAGCGCCAGGATAATCAATGGAACCCAAGACCGGACCTTCATTTCCGGCGGCCGCCACTATTAAAACATCTTTTCCAATCGCATATGATATCGCATCTATAATTAAAGAATTTTGCGTATTACTCCCTAAACTCATTGAAATAATTTCAGCGCCGTTGTCGGCGGCTGTTCTTATAGCCACAGCAATATCATCAGCCCAGCAAGAACCGCTGTTTCCGCAAACTTTATAAGCAAAAAGTTTTGCTTCCGGCGCCATGCCATAAATTCCTAAATTATCGGTTCCGCCATCGGCTAAAATAGTACCCGCCACATGGGTGCCGTGGCCGTTTTTATCGTCGCAGGAACCATCTTTCACCGCAACTCTTCCGGTAAAATCCTTGCACTGTCCAATCCGTCTTGATAAATCCAAATGGCCTTTATAAACGCCTGTATCCAAAACAGCCACATCTACTCCTAATCCGCCCGAAGTAGAAATGATATCGGGATTATTATACATTTTTTGAATTCCCCAAGGTGTTTTGTCAGACGGCAAATAAACGCGTCCCCCGTCTCCTCCGCCTCTTTTTCCGGAAACTTTACCCGCGGAAGAATCATTTTTAGTAATGTTATAAATTTCTACCGGCTCAATGGAAATATTAAATATTCCCCCCAAAACTTCTAATGCCTTAATCTGACCGTAAGAAAAATCTCCGCTAAAACCATTATTGAACTCATGGCGCGATTCGCCGACAACATTTTTAGCGACATCAATACCGAAATCAGAACCGGAAATAAAATATCTTCCAAAATCGTTTCCGTTATCTGCTAAAACCATAACGCCAAATGTAAGACCAATGAAGGCGATTACCGCAACCAACATTATTTTATAATTTTTCATAAAACAAATAATTTTTACTGTAATTTCATACGCGCCAAGAAAATGCGCGTAAAAAATTAAAGACAAAATTTTAATAAAACTGATAAAATGAATTTTTGGTTAAATTTTATTCTTAATTATACTTTTAATATTTAAATTTGTCAAATGCTATGGGGTAAACCCTGCTAAAAATTAAGGATAAATTTGTTTGCCTTTTTCATCATAAATAAAAATAGCTTTTGTTGGACAAGATTTTGCGGCAAGTAAAATTGTTTCATCATCTGTTGATAAATCTTCCAAATCGGTTTTAGCGACCGGTCCCGGGCTCTTAGAATCTCCCTTAACCCTAAATACCGCTTTATTTTCCGCGTCTAGCTCAAAAATTTTATCCGCAACGACAACGCACGATGCGGCACCGATACAAAGATCGCGATCTACGACTATTTTTGAAATTGCCATAAATAATAAATTCCTAAATCCCAAATTCCAATATTTAATAAACAGTCAAATTTTAAAAAATTTATTAGAAATTAGAAATTAGAAATTTATGCGTATATTATCTTTTTAACGCCTTTAATTTTTTTTAATTCTTCTGCCACTCCCAAACCAAATGTCGCTCCCGCCATCGGACAGCCGACGCATGATCCCTTTATGCTCAATTTTACCGCGCCATTTTTACAATCGACGAACTTAACATCGCCGCCATGAGATTGGATTGCGGGACGCAACTTATTTAAAATTTTTTCTATTTTTTCATTAAGATTGCTTACCATAATATTTTTCTATATAAAATCTTACCAACTGTTCCGCTTCGGTAACGCAATTTTTATCGCCCAAACCGACCTTGGTTATTTCCTGCACTTTTTTTAATGTCTTGGCTCCGCTTTTTACCGCATCTTCTATATCTTTATCGGTAATATTTAAAATCTTGTCAATAATTTTCGCACCTTCGGATTTCATTCTATCATATTGTTTCGTCCGACGAAAGTAATCATTAACAGCCGCAGCCAACGCCTTGTCGCCCAAAACCGAACAATGGATTTTTCTCTCCGGCAAACCGCCAAGCCGATCCATAATATCCTGCGGTTTTATCTGAAGCGCCTTATCTAAAACCATACCGCCCTTTTCCGTTATCATAACCGAAAGCATTGAAGTAGAGGCAATGGCGGAAGCGCATCCAAATGTCTGCCATTTGAATTTTTTGATTTTTTCTTTTTTTTGGTCAATGCAAAGCCAGACACGCATTACATCGCCGCATGCCGGACTGCCGATCATTCCCATTCCATTCCATTTTATTTTCATGTCCGCTTTTTTCCAAAAATTCCGCGGCCGCAAAAAATGATTCTTTACGATTTCACTGTAAAACCATCCTTCATCGCCATTAAAAGATTTTACATCCGCATTATTGATTTTTTTCTTTTTTTGTCTTGACATATTTATAAAAAATTATATTATTAAAAATCATTAGAAGTTATATTAAAAAGTTTTTTGAAAATTTATAAGGGAGAAAAGAATGAAAAATTATTCACTGAGGAAAGAAAAAATATTAAAAATTCTTACGATAATAATGAATATAACATGGATTTATGCCTGTATATCAGAGAAATTACCGTATCTTAATATACTTACAATGAAACCCATTATACGAATTCCGCTAAATATAAAATTAAATTTAATTATTACAAGTTTAATCATAAACGGAATCTGTTTGATATTTATTAATATTTTTGTTTTTTATGTCCTTCCAAAAATACATAAAATACCAAGGAAATAAAAATAACGGAGAATAATAATGAACATCGAAGATAAAATAATGCACTATTTTATTACCGGCATAACATACATTATGGGAGCAATGCTGGGCGTATCGGGAATATTATGTATTGTCGGTATAATAAAAACGAAACCAGGTCTTCTTGAAGATATTATTGGGATATTTGCCGGAATTGGATTTATCGGGATAAGTTTTTATATCTTTAAACCGGAAAGATGAAAGGATAATTTATGAAAAAATTGCTTGTTTTTTTTACATTAATAGTGGCGTTTGCGACAAAATTAGCATTCACAAACCCTGCAAATATTAATAAATTGGCTGATAGAATCGTGATTTTATCTGATGCGATACGAAAATTATCAAATTTTTACAGCCCCGCAAGAACATATTTTGAATTAGGAGTAATATTGGGATTAATGCTTGTGTGCGGCTTATGGACTGCCGTTATTATTAAATTGATATACAAACCCGCAAAAAAATAATAATATTATTGAGTTAAGGTTGAAACCTTAACTCTTTTTTATTTTCACCGGCGAAATCGCCCGCAAGTCAGCAACGATTTTTGGAAGAACTTTTAAAACATAATCAATTTCCTTCTTGGTTGTTTTTTTGCCAAAAGTAAAACGCAAACTGCCATGCGCCACTTCGTATGGAACGCCGAGTGCCATAATCACATACGACGGCTCCAACGATCCCGACGCGCATGCCGAACCCGTAGAACAATAAACGCCCTTTTCGTTAAGCCGCAAAATCAACGCCTCGCCCTCAATATCTAAAATTGACACATTAACATTGCTTGAAAGCCGCTTGACCATATGTCCATTTAATCTGATTTTTGGAATCCGTTTGAATAATTCTCCAATAAAATAATCACGCAACTCCCCTACTTTTAATATTTCATTTTTATAATCCGCTTCGCAAAGCAATTCAATGGCGCTACCGAAACCAACAATACCAGCCACATTTTCAGTTCCTGGCCTTAAACTATCTTCCTGATGACCGCCAAACATTATCGGTTTTATTTTTACTCCCCTTTTAATAAACAACGCGCCAATGCCTTTTGGTCCATAAACCTTAGAAGAATTTATCGTCATCATATCAACGCCGAGCTTTTTAACATCCATCATTAAATATCCGCTCGCTTGGCAAGCATCAATATGCAATAAAATATTATTATTATATTTTTTTACAACTCGTGAAATTTTTTTTATATCCTGAATAACTCCTATCTCATTATTCGCGTATATTATAGAAACTAAAACCGTTTCCGACCGCAATGATTTTACCAATTCTTTCAAATCAATAATTCCATATTTATCAACATTCAAATAAGTAATCTCCGCTAATTTTTCTTTTTCTAAATATTTACAAACTTCCAAAACGGAAGGATGTTCAATTTTTGTCGTAATTATATGACTTTTGACTTTTGACTTTGAACTTTGAACTTGTTTTATAATCCCCTGGATCGCCAGATTATTCGCTTCCGTTCCTCCACCCGTAAAAATAATTTCATTAACCGCGCAATTCAAAACTCCGGCGACTTGTTTCCTCGCCATTTCTACCGCATCGCGCGCCTCTTTACCCTTATTATGAAAACTGGAAGGATTGCCATATTTTTCTTTCAAATAAGGCATCATTGTTTTCAAAACGCGCGAATCAATATAAGTTGTGGCTGAATTATATAAATAAATCATAAAAATTCCCCTAATTTTATATTATTCAAATTTTTATACAGTTGATTCTGTACCGCTCGCCATATCTTTTTTGACGCGCAATTCTTATTGACGCAAATAAAATTTTTATCCGTTCCCAAGCAATTCACCAGCATTAACGGCCCCTCCAACGCCTCAATAATATCCAAAATTTTTATTCTCTTTGGACTTTCGCTTAATTTATATCCTCCACTTTTTCCCTTACGGCTTATTATCAAATTTTTCTTTTTTAGCATTGCCGCTATTTCTTCCAAATATCCCGAAGAAATATTTTCTTTATCGCCTATTTCTTTCAATGAGATAAATTGACTACTTTTAAATTTTCCGGCAAGATACGCCATCAACGCTAATCCATAATGCCCCTTTGTAGAAACCTGTAAAAAATTTTTCATAATTAAAATCCCAGTAATATACTGGGATTTTATCATTTTTTATTTTTATTGTCAACCACCGCACGATTTACAAATTTCCCTAAAATCCCCTTCACCGCAAGAGGGCACATTAAACATTAAAAATTCAAGCGCTGTTTTTTCGCCTATGACCTCTATCAGATGCGCTGTATGGGGCGGAATTATCACAAGCATTCCTTTCTCCAAGATAATTGCGCCATTTTTGGTTTTTTCGCAACAACCATTTCTCACCGTACATTCTCCCGTGAGAAGCATCCCGTAACCGTCTAAAACATACATAACCTGTGTTGTTTTATAATGCTCATGCGCTTTAATGGGGACAGACTCTTCCCAACTGCCGACAAACAATCCAAATTTTTCTCCAGATTCCAGCTTGATCACCTTGCCTACATTGTGCTTGGCAATTTCTGAAACGCATTTATACACCATAACTTTCCCCATAAAAATTTCCTTTCATAAAAAAATTATAACTTGTCAAAAAACCTCTTTCTTCGCCCATATTAAAAATATATTAACATTACTCCCCCAACAAGTCAACCGGATCAGTATTGATAACATTGCTTTCGTCTCC
>JBBTRL010000004.1:0-11401 GCA_038065195.1 Patescibacteria group bacterium | reverse complement strand
ATTGTTCTCATCGTCGCGGCGCCATTGCCACCCGCTTTAAAATCTTTACCGGTCAAAACATCGTTGGCGACGATTGTCAAAGAATAAGTAGCAACGCCGGTTGAAGTCATAATTTGACCATAGCCCGGAGCAAACGACTTAAGTGTCCATGTACCGGTAGGCAAAAACAAAACATAAAATCCTTGGGCGTTCGTCGGCGCAAAAATAAATCCTTTAGTGGTATTATTATACGCTTCAACGCCCGCGCCCGGAATCGGCTTGCCGGATTCATCAAATACGCTGCCCTTAACGGAATTATCCGCCTTACTTAATGTAAAGTTAATACCTGATGCCGGCGCTGTAATTGATTTTTCTTCAACAGACGGCATTCCGGGAACAGCCGCGCCAATCTTATAAGTACCGGTAAGAACATTAAGCGTGTACGAACCGTCTGACAATGTCTGAGTGTTGGCGCCAAAACCATTCACGCCTCCCGGATCATAAGCCCAAACTCCCACGCCTGAAAGTCCGTTGCCATTTTGATCTTTAACCGTACCGCTAATAACTTTATCAGGAACGGTTAAAGAAAAATCAACATTGGCGATATTAGCGGTTGTTACTTTAATAAATTGCGAAGTCGGCGGCATAAACGGCATTGCCGGAGGAGGACCGGCCATAAAATTATCTTTCGGGAAATACGGCTGGACATTAATATTCCAATCACCGGTCATTACGGAAAGAGTATATGCCTGCGTAGTGGCGCCGGAAAGAGTAACTTCTTTTTCCAACCAACCATTGGGACCAGAAACATTAACTACCACTTTTTTATTTTGAAGAGAATTTGCATAAGTTAAAGTTCCAGAAATTGTTTTATCGCCGGTTTGCAATTTAATAGTTTTATCTCTAACAATAGGACTGGCGTCAGTTAATTTTACTTCAACCGATTGACTGCCAAAAAAATCGCCAACAGCGGTTGATTTCGCCTCAACGAAAAGCCAGTATGTTACACCGAGATCAGAAGATGTCGGCAAGCCGGTAAAGGTAAATTTACCATCCGATCCGGTTGTTTTTTCCAAATGCATACCTCGGGGACTATCCAAAAACACCTTTACATTAGCCACTGCGGTAGTACCGTCGGATTTTGTAACCGTTCCGGTTACCATTCCGGAACCGCCTTTTTCAATCGGAAATCTCATTGAACTAATCGGACCTTCCAATAACTTTCCATCGGCATTTTTAGTATTTATTGTCGCTTGATGCCCGCCGATACCATCAGGATTGGTTGTGCTATATGTCACTTGCGATGGATCGCCGTTCACAATGCCTTTAAGCATAAAACCAAGGAAATCATTAGTCATCGTACTGGTGCCGGAACCGCCGGTCGCAAGCGTCAAGGTAACGGTATTATTAGTTGTGCTCACATTCACAGCAGAAACGGTAATCACTCCCACTCCAGGACCATTTAAATCTTGATTCATAAAGGCCTCTGTATCGGCGCTGGCAAGAGCGGCGTTAGAAACATCAAAACCGGTCGGAAATTGAATTAAAACCTTACCGCCATTATTAATCGCTTTTGTAAGCGGTACATTCACCATATAATTGGAAACCTGTCCGGAAATACTATTCATCGGCCAAACATTAATAGGCATAAACATCATTGTATTGACATTTGTTGGCTTGGAAGTATCGCAACTTGAACAAGGACCTCCCGAACCGATCGCGCCGGAACCATTGAATCCTTCCACAACGCCTGTAAAACTATTATTACCGGCATCAATAGAAATACCGTTAAAACCCTTAATATTGGCGGAAGCGGTTATTTTAAACGAACTGCCGGAAATCAAACTCAAACCATCAATATGCGTCTCGTTCGCAAATGGATCATAGTGGAAATTGGCTCCGCTCAAACTAACCACGGTACCCGTTGGACTCTCTAATGTCCAATTGGAAGCATTAGTTACTGTTGATTCCTTAATCGCTATTGCCGTCGCGTCAAATTTAGGATCGCCAAAACCCACTCCAAGATGAAATCCGTCAGCGAAAGCCCACTTGACTTTCGGCGCCGCAGCGGCAAAAGCGCCGCCAGTGCTATCAATAGTATTAAAATAATAATTATAATCGCCGCCAGCCACCGTATCTTTGTCGCCATCAAAGAAATTACCGGCATCGTCCTTAATTAAAGAACCGGAAACGGTCAATCGGTATGTCTTTGACGCTTGAAGCACGGAACTTAACATAAACATACCGCCTCTCCACATCGGGTCGTAATTAAATTCTCCTGAAACCGCCAAACTATCCGTTGTGTTCGTCAAAATAACGGAAGTGTTATCCAGTGTTGAAGGATCCATATCTTCGTCAAATCTGAAACCAATTTCATAAATTCTGCTTATTTCCGCTCCGGCGCAAGGCGAGCTCACGGTACCGGCGCCGCTTGTACAAAGATTTTCCGATTCAAATTTATTATCCATAATCTTAGGCGACGTGCCGTCCGCTCCCGTGCCCGTGGTAAAGTCAGAGTACCAAGCATTCATAATATTGACGCCTCCGCTGCTTTTAACGCTCGCGCTTATTTCTATCTTATATTTCGTTGAAGCGGTAAGAGTTGATCCTGTTTGAAATTTAATAAACGCCGCTTCTTGCTCCGATGAATAGTAAACGCTAGCCGGCACTGAAGAATTATCACTGACTTTTTTTATCGTAACATTAGTTGAATTTACGGTTGTAGAATCCATAGATTGTGAAAATTTGCAAGCGGCAAATGTCAAATTGGTCGGAATATCAGTCGCGCCCGACCACGGCAAACAACCCCAAACCTGCGGAGCGAAAAAGTTTATACCTCCGCCTCCGCCGCCACCTAAACCGCTGCCGCCATTCATCTCGCCGATGAATTGAAAAACGGCTGACGCTACAGGCATAGAATAATTATTACAAGCCGCGTCGGTGCAGGCATTAACATAAACTTTATAATTTGCATTAGGCATTAATGGATAAAAAGTCATCCAACTCGGCGGAGGAGTCGCGGTCGGCAAATAAGCAAACCGACTGTCGTCAAAAAGCGCGTAAGAACTTATTAAACCGGAATAACTGTATGATGTTGTTCCGCTAACCGATACGACGGGCGCATTATTAATTGAATGATAATTCCGAATTTCGTAAATGGAGGTGTTATCTAAAGCCGCGGAAAACGCGGTATCAACGGTGATAGTTTTTGTCGTACCGTTATAATCTTGAATTGTCTGATGTTGGCCCGCTCCTGTTCCGCCGATAATATGGAGTTCCTTGCCCCGATAAATATTTATAGTGGACGATAAACTGCCATCAGCGTCAACCAAAGTTATCGTGGAGCCAGAATCAGCAGTGCCGGTAGCTTCAGAAAGAGCGAATGGCACGGTTTCCGGCAAAAGAAATATATTATAATATCTGCCGCTAACCGCGCTGCTATCGGTAAAATCAACCCGAATATCCATCTTGTCAATTCCGGGTCCGGTCGTATCCGGATCAGTGAAAGTGACAGCGGTTACCGGAGAGAGTCCGGCCGCCGGAACTTGAACTGTTACGGCCGAAGAATTATCAATATTGCCATTTATATCAGTGACTGAATCCGGCGGATTAACGGTTTTGCCAACCGGATCAACAAGACCAGTTGTTCCCAATGTCACTTCCAAAGTTGATTGAGATTTCCAACTGATCGTCGCTTCGGTCCCGTAATTTCCACCGCTGGATAAAGGCAAATCCGTATTGGAAGAGGCGATAGTATTCGCATTCATCGGCTCGTTAAAGCTAAAAAATATTTTATCGCCCGCATTGCCCACGCCATTAGAATTAGCGTCAAAAACCAACCAAGCGTCTTTTAATTGCGGTCCGGTATAATCAAGCGCGCCAAAATTCGTAATATTGCCGCCTGATTTAGTTTTAATATAGCTCATATCCGTCCATATCCGATCGCCTTCAGTTACTGCCGGAGTAGAACCAAGAATCACTCGTAATGTATCACACGCTACGATATTTTTAGACCATTTAACCGTAGGAGAAGTACCCCAGGCCGATGTTCTTTTGATATAAGTAGCTGGATTTTCCGCCCAAAGAGCGTTATTAATAACGCCTCCCAAATTGGTCGCAGTCGGAACCTCGGAACAATCGGTTATGATACTGTCTAACGAAGTATCCATTGTCTGATTGAAAACAACGGAAAGAGTATCTCCCGTATCCGGAGTGGCCACGCCCTGATTGGTGAATTTGACCGAAATTATCTTTGGCACGGCGCTGTTTATAGTAAACAAACTATTGGAAGCGCCATTACCGACATAATCGCTAACAGAAGTCGTAGCAGTAATAACATCGCCATTGATTGGCAATGTCTTGCCCGATGCCGGCGCGTCCAAAGTAATTTCTAATTTCTGATTGCTATTTAACCAGTTAACCATCGGGTATTGACCATAACTCTTTGAAACTCCATCGCCAATCTTTAAAGCCGTGTCTAAATTCCACCGTTGAGTGGAAAAATTAAAGATACTTCCCGGATCAATCGCCTCGGAAAATTCAATAATAATTTTGTCTCCCGGATTAATAGTTTCATTGGCTCCCATAGTGCCGGAAGAAGAGCTCATTCGTTTTACCGAAACCAAAGAAATAGTAGGAGCGGTAGCATCTGTAAAGTCACCGGAATAACCGGTCTGCAAAGTAGTATTTCCGGCAAAATTTATCTGAGAAACAGTGCCTTTCAATGCCGTCACATTCAATGTATCATTGGTCGCCACTTTACCGGAAAGAGCCAAGATTGCGTCTTTGCCGTCAGCTGAAACAAAATCAATTCCGGAAATAACCACCCCGCCGCTGCTCGCATCCGTGAAGGTAAATGCCGAAGTGGCAAGTTGCGCGGAGGTGGCATAATTTGTGGCCGTAAGCGTTTGAGATGGATAAGCCAAATTACTGACATTAATTATCGGCTCGGCAAATCTCAACCAAATTCTTGATTGCGTTGGATTTACAGATGTTTTAAGAGAAGTCACGGTAGGACCGGAACTTCTAAAAGTTACGGCGGCGGTAGAAACAGAATTACCATTGGCGTCTTTGACGTTAGTTGAAGGCGTAACAGTATGACCATTGGCAATAAGAGTGCCTGATGGCGGAGTTTTTAATCTAACAATAAGACCGGTATTGCTGGAAGCCCAGGTAAGATCGGCAGAAATTAAATTTGTGCCGCCCCAAGTAGTGTCGCCGCCTCCAACCGCGAATAAAGTATCCATACTGGCATAACTCACAGTGGCGGTATCAATGGATTTGCTGAAATTAAGACGAATAGTATCTCCACTGGAAGTACCGCTATTCGCATCGGTGTCAGTCCAAATAAGTTTCAATAAAGAAGCCGTAGAAGTATCAATTGTTTTAATGGAATTGGCGTAATCAATGGAATTACCGGATAAATCGGAAACACCTGAACCTGACCATGAATCAAACCAAGGTTTAATAATATAGCCCTCGCCAATATTGGAATAATTTCCAAGAGTAATAATAGCCTGGGTGCCGGCGGTATTCCACGCCATTGCCGCGCCGTCTCCCCAATAGCCCCATTGGCAATTTTGAGTTGTAGTGTAATTACCCAACACAATATTCGCAACATTGCACTCTGATCCATAAAGCGGCTCAAATGACCATGCATTATTCGCCGACCATTTATTCATCGCTTCGGAAAAAGTTAAAGTAACGGTGTCGCCATTGTTAAAAGTATTATCTGTTCCGCGATTGGCGGAAATTTTAGTAATCGTCGGCCGCGTAGCGTCAATATTGCATCGCACTTTTCCGGAAACCGTACTGCAATCATCGCCCAAATTAGTAACCGCTTGACCCAATAAATCAACCGGACCGCCGGTGCCGGGCGTTGCCAAATTAACATAAGAACCGATAGTTCCGGAAGCAACTGTTAAAACTACCTGCCTCATACCCATATCAAGCATAGGCATTCCTGTTCCGAAAGTGGCTACCGTGGCGCCACTCGCAAAAGTGTAAGCGGCTGTGTTGAGAGCGGTAGATTCATCAAGTGGTTTATCAAATTTGATTCTTATTTTCTTACCCACATCATTTACGCCCGTAGCTTGCGATGCGTCAATTGCCACACCCTCTACCAATGGTGGAGTACCGACTTCAATGGGCATATCCCAACAACTCATTTGTATTCTGCCGTCAAGATCAGTAGGTCCCATGGTGTCCATCTCACATTTAACTTTCAGGGTATCAAAATTCATTGTACTGGAATTATAATTTTGGCTCATATTATCTGTGCCGACAATAATCGCGTTCGCGGCATAAACTTCCGCGATAGAATTATTTGATTGCTGGGTAATGGAAGTTATAGTAATAGTATCGCCTGCGTCTTGAGTACTTAATGTATAGTAAGATGCTTTTTCCATTGACACCTTTTCCATATTCTTTGAATAAACCGCGTAAACCCGTTTAGGATCGCGAACTTCATAACGACTAGTATTGTCAAGCGCGGAAGAAAAAGCGGAACCAACGGTAATGACCGTGCCTGTATTGCTGGAAATCGTCTTACTGGCGCCGACATTGGTTCCTTTAACTATATAAAGAACCATATTGGCAAAGGCATTGGTTGACCAAGAAGCCGCGCTGTCAGTCAAAGTTGTAGTATTGCCCGAAGTGGCTTTTCCATAAGCCAAAACTTTCTGGAACGCTCCTTCAAAACGCGCCGATTCCATATATCCGCCGGTATTATATTTAATATCCTGAGTTGAAGCCGAAGCCAAGGCATTACCGAAAATATCCGTTACGCCGATACCGATAACAATTTGGTCGTAACCGGAAGTTTTATTCGGATCAATAGTCGCGTTCCATAAATCCAAACGAATTGTTTTTGGATCCCACGATTGACGGGTAATGCTGTAGTTGGAAGTCGCGCCGCCCTGGACCGCAATGGTGGCGGTGCCGTCATAAGGATCGGTTGTATTGCTGGTATTTAAAGTATAATTGGCGGCCGCGGCGCCGGTCGTCGCGTCCATTGGCTCGCTAAATTGTATTTCCAAACCATTTTGACCCATCGGATTCAACCAAGAAATTGTCGGCGCCGCGGTATCGGCCGTACCTGTTGTATAAACATCATAACCGGTTTGAGTACATGCCTCGCCGCCACGATTATAAATGGCATTGGCGACACAACCAACGATAAGTTGACCGGAAGCTGAAACAGAAATATTTCCGGACAATGTCAAAATCGCCTGCTTTCCTCCGCCATCATGAGAAACGCTGGAAATCGTCAATCCGGCCGTCCCGCTAATCACAAAATCGGCCGCCGTCAAAGCGCCCTGCGAACCCCATAAGCCCGTCGTAGAAGCCGTTGGATCGGCAGTAAAAATATCCCATTGATCAAAAACAACCAAAAGTTTACTTGAACCGCTTTTGTATTTTACCGCGGAAAAAGCCGGAGCCGCCGCTCTAGCCGTTTTTAATGAAAAAATTTGACCCAGAGGAATGCCCAGTGACCAAATAACCATTGATAAAGCGACAATGGCCACCACCGAAGTCGTCAGAATTTTTTTCTGCTTCTTGGGCGGTATATTGGTGTAATAAAACACTGTCTTATAAAAATTATGCATTTATTTTTTTATAGAAAAAACACAAATACTCCGCAGTATTGTGGAATATTTGAATTTATATCTATAAATAAAAAAGGCGCAAAAACGCCAAATAATTATTAATAATTAAAACGATTGAATAAGCCACTAAACAATTATAAATTATTTTAATTTTAAAAAATTGTTTTGAAATAAACACTTTTATTTAAAAAATTATAAAAACAAATTTATGCAAAAAAATTCAATATACTTTATTATACATTACAATGAAAACTTTGAAAAATAAAAATTGTGGATAAGTCCCAATTTTGACGATATGTCAAAATTAAGAAACAATAAATTTCCTTGCAAAATCATCAATATCTCCCGCGCCGGCGAAAACAAGTATCTTGTATCTTGTATCTTGTATCTTGTATCTTAAATAATTCCGCAATTCTTTTCGCGGCACATAAATAACATTTGCCTTAGGGTATTTTTTATTTATCGCGCTAACTAAAATTTCCGCGTTTTTGTTTTTATGTTTTCTTGCTTTTATGATTTTATGATTTATTTCTCGCCCCGCGACTTCATAAATATCCGTAATAATAATTTGGCTCCCCGTTCCCAAACGCGCTTCACCAAAAACTCTGACAAAATCGTCAAATAATTTTTCCAAACGCTGTTGCTGATGTGGCTGGTAAATTATTAGGACATTCTGCTTGCCAGAAAAAACCGACAAAGCCGCTTTTATTTTTTGAGGATTATGCGCGTAATCGCTTATTACTAACGCGCCTTTGTAATTTCCTATTTCTTCAAACCGTCGCCAAGTCCCGCGAAATTCCGCAAGCGCTTTGAAAGAAATTTCATCGTCTATGCCCAAAGCTCGCGCCGCAGTCAAAGCCGCCAAAGCGTTATAAATATTGTGTTTACCAAAAACTTTCAAAATCTTTTCTAATCGTTTTCTGTCTTCCAGCTGTTTTTCATAAGAAAATCCGCGTTTTTCGCTACTTTTTAATTGACTTTTTTTGTCCATAATGATATAATATTATATAATCTGCGAAATAGTTATTTGAAAAAGGAGGTCAATCATGAAAGAAAAATTCTATCAATTTCTTAGCGCTATGGCTATCGGCTTCATGCTAATTTTAGCCATCTGCGACCGCTGGGAAGGGCTTACGGTATTTTTAGCAGTACAAAGCCTTAGTTCTTTCTTTGGCGTTTTTCTCGGTATCGCAAGTTTTGCGGGAAGAATAAAATACAAAATTAGCATACCGTACTACATAGATTTTATAATCTTTGTAGTCGGCGGAATCAATGTAGCAAATAAATTTTTTACTTTATTCTAGAAATCAGAATCAACCGAACGGATTTTTACTCGTTCGGTTTTTTATTTTGCAAAAATTTTTCTTATATTTTCATCATCGCCGTTAAAAATTAAAGCGCCATCGCGCGGCAAATTTTTTATGTACTCGGAATAAACATCTAAAATATGCGACATATCTTTATAATAATCCATATGGTCTTTATCAATATTCGTCAAAACAATCATTTGCGGTGAATAATTCAAAAATGCCGCTTTATATTCGTCTGCTTCAATTAAAAGCCATTCGCTCTTTCCTTTACGAAAGTTATTATTACCCCTTGCCGCGCCTGCCGTAGCCAGGATACGGCAACGCCGTATCCGGGATACGGCAGGCGCGGCAACAAGCTCCCGCATCTTCGTCCCTAAAATCACTGTCGGATCTATCCCCGCTTTTATCATAATCAATGCCAGCATCGCCGTTGTTGTGCTTTTGCCGTGCGTTCCAGAAACACAAATAGTTTTATATTTTTTCGTCAACTCCCCCAACGCCTCCGGATAACTCAGAATCTTTTTCCCTATTTTTTCCGCGTATTCTATCTGAAAATCATTTTGCGGAACAGCGGAACTATAAATTATCGCACTCGCGTTCTTAATATATTTTTTGATTGCTTCTTTCTGTTTTTGAAATTTAGAAATTGAAAATTGAAAATTGAAAATTTTTACTCCGCCCCCCTTCAACATCTCCGTAATATCGCTTTTTATTATATCCGTTCCGCTAACCTCGTATCCTTCCGACAAATACCATTGCGCCAAAGCGGAAATACCAATTCCGCCGATGCCGACAAAATGAACGCTTTTAATAACCGCATTTTTTAAATTTGTCATCCTGTATTTTAAGTCAATAATTCAATTTAAGCATTATTTTTTATACGCCAATTTCATCTCTTCCTTTAACTCCCTAATCCTGTCTTGTATCATAGAAGCGCGATGATATTCTTCGGAATTCGCCGCCAATTTCATTTGCTCATTAAGAACTCCAATCATATCTTCATATTCTTTTTCGGTAATAAACAATTTTTCTTTTTCCTCCAACCGTTCGCGAATTTCTTCGTTTTCTTTCCTTGATATTTCATCCACCAATCCGCTTCTTTGCCATTCAAAACCGGTATAAATTATTAAATTATATAATTCTTCCGCTCTTTTCTTCTCTAACTCTGTTGCTTCCGACGACTCATTTACAACAACCTTGAGTTCATAAGCGCCGTTTTCAATCATTTCCAAACTCCACCAAGGTCTCGCCGAAGACCACCAAAATTGATCGGAATGAAGCGCTGAATCAAGGAGTTGCCTTGTCTTTTGCGCCTCATTTCTATTAACTATCTCTACGGCCATATTGGCCAACTCCCACTGATAATTTTGTATTGCATTTTCTTTATTGCGCCACCTAAGAAAAGGCTGATTGATTTTGAAATCTCGCGGTACGGAAGCCCATGTTGATTCTCTTGGACTTATAATTTCTCGCTTCGTAAATTTTTCCAAAATATCGCTTATGGCAAGTGGCGCCATCCTCTCATCTTTAAGTAAATCAAATAACAGATGTTCAAGGCCCGGTCTATGATGACCAAAAGTCTCGCCGTCCATTGCCGTTATCGTATATTCATCTTTATTAAACCGTGGCTCTAAAAATCGCATAATTGCCGAAAAAGTGCTTATTTGAGATCCTGACAAAATTTTAAAAGAAAAATTTCTCTCTCTAAAAAATACATAAAAATCCCGCAATCCTTCTATTTCATAAACTATGTCTTTTTGAAGTTTTTTTCCATCAGGAAATCCCATCTCGTCAATAATAATCCATCTATATCCAAGCCTCTTGGCAACCTGAACCACCTTATTTGAATAAGCCATCTCCGGTGAAAAAAAACCTCCCCTTTTCCAATTCTTACCGAAATATTTATTTAACCCTTCTTCATTCAATAAAATCTGTCTTTCAATTTCCGATTCAGGAAGCAAAGGAAGAAATGCGTGGTACTTCGCGCTGCCGGTAAGTTCAATGTTTCCATTTTTAACAAGCTTATCTATATCATTAATAACATCCATTCCCCCGTTTCGTTCTAAAAGTTCACAAAGAATACTATTTATATTCAACGACAAACGGGCATTTGGTATCCCCAATAGCCCTTTAAATATTTTCCTGTATGATTCATCCGCAATTCTCTTTATCCAAAGAGGTTTTTGAGCCGGCGGTTGATAAATATGTAAAAAATTAGCCCAACGCATATTATTTTACCATCGCAATACTGCGAAAAAGCCGCGTCCCGTCCGTCCATGGATGGACGGGACGCGGCTAAAAAAATTACATTAAACAACCGGCTGATTATGCAACGAAATGGTTTTTTTAAAAAGTTCCACATATTCCTTGGCGGAATTTGTCCAAGAAAAATCGCTTTTCATCGCCCTTTTCTGTATGCCTTCCCAAAATTTAGGATATTGATAAGTTTCCAAAGCGCGCACAATCGCCCCGTAAAAAGCATGATGGTCAAACTGTTCAAAAACA
>JBBTRL010000003.1:0-1585 GCA_038065195.1 Patescibacteria group bacterium | reverse complement strand
GATATAAAAACAAAAACTCCCCCGCAATACTGCGGGGGAGTTTTTGTTTTGGAGCGGGATACCAGAATCGAACTGGCATCTTCACCTTGCCTGCCCGCCATATGCTTGAGCCAGAAAAGCGGGTGATGGGAATCGAACCCACGTACTTAGCTTGGAAGGCTAATGCACTACCATTGTGCTACACCCGCATAAGGCGATGGCAGGCGGGGAAGGGTGACATAATAGCCATTATACGAATCCCGCATTATTTAATTTTTAACATTATTTTTAGATTCTTTCAATGTTTTGTAGTTTGGGACGGATTTTCGCAAAAGAAGATTTATATTAATAGTGGCACATTAGATACATACATTTAACGATTTATTTAATAATGCACGGTAATTATATTTTAGCACATAAAAAACAGGATTAAAAAATTGACATAAATTTTATTTAGAGTAAAATGTTATTTCAATGTTATTTAAAAATTTAACGAAAAAGAAGGGGGAAATAGAAAATGAAAACATCGTATTGGTATATTTCCTTAACAATTATATTGAATGCTGGAATTACATACCTTGCATTTAATAAAGTTCTGGAGTTTAATCAAGCGTTAACCGTGGCGGCTCTTCTGAATCTAATAGTAGGAACGGCTTTTTTTTGGCAAATACGATTAGGGTTTGCTTGTGGAGCGGTAGCCATTTTACTTGGCAGCGGAATCATTGATTATCATAAATTACCGGAATATTTTAATTGTGAAATATTTATATTTTTGGCGGCAATGATGACTATTATGGGCTTCTTGGAACATAGGGGTTTTTTTAAAATCCTCACGGCGAAATTAACAAATATGATAAAAAGCCCGTCGTTAGTTCTTGTGTATCTTATGATTTTTGCCGCTTTTTCGGCGGCGATAGTTGATGAGGTTACTTCAATCATTTTCATCAATGCCATCGCTTTTAAAATAATAAGACGATATCGCCTAAATCCAGTATCTATAATAATGATGCTGGTGTTTGTAACCAATATTGGGAGCATGGCTTTGCCGTTGGGAAATCCAGTATCATTGATAATAGCATTTAAAGCGAAGCTTGATATTTATGATTTTATACGCTACGCCATACCGGTGTTTGCCGCTAATTTGGTCGTTGTCGTGCTACTCTGCCGTTATTGGTTATTTAAAAATGACTTTAATCAATTAAAACAATTCCCCAAAATCGCTATTGAAACGGAAAACAATAGACTTTTCAGCAAAAGATTTTTAAGTTGCTGGCTGTTATTGGGAGGAACGCTTTTTGGACTTGCCGCAAGTCCGATATTTGAAAGCATATTAGATCTTGATAAAAACATACTTTTGATGGCGATACCTCTTGTTGGTATGGCTTCCGTTGTTTTTATGGAAGGGAAGAACGCCAAAAATATAGTGCAAGATCATGTAGATTGGTGGACATTGTTTTTTTTTCGCGGCGTTATTCATTGTAGTCGGAGCTATGAGCCAAGTAAATTTAATGGAAACATTGAGTAAAAAAATACTAATGGTTCCTGTTGGTTATTTATCATTTGCTATAATGGGATTGTCCGCCGTTCTTAGCGGATTTTTAGATAA
>JBBTRL010000002.1:0-2672 GCA_038065195.1 Patescibacteria group bacterium | reverse complement strand
GATGGAAGGCGGGAGGATATGGCATCATTTAAGACGGTATTTACCGGATAATAAAAATGTTCTTTTGGTTGTTTCTTATCAGGCGCCAGGAAGTTTGGGGAGAAGATTGTTGGATGGAGCGCAAGAAATAGAGATATTTAATGAAAAAATTCCGGTTCGGGCCAGTGTTCAAAAAATAGACGGTTATTCCGCCCATGCCGATCAGCAACAACTTTTAAATTTTGCGCGCCAAGCCAAAAAGGGACTCAAAAAAGTTTTTTTGACGCAAGGAGAAGAGAGCGCTTCGCGAGTATTGGCATCGTTAATTCAGGATAATTTGGGCGTGGAAGCGATTGTTCCCGGCATTGGCGATATTTTTAATTTATGATTGTGCTATACTAAAATAGTATTTTAAATTATGATTCAACAAAATGGTTATTATCCGAAATATAAAATATGCGTATCCGGAGCGGCGGTGACTTCTCATTGCGCTTCCGATATTTTAGAGCGGTCAAAGCGATTGGGGAGGGAAATTGTGGAAAACGATTGTGTTTTGTTGACCGGCGCCACAACGGGCGCGCCGTATTGGGCTGCTATCGGCGCCAAAGAAGCGAATGGAATGAGCATAGGCATTTCTCCGGCAAAAAATAAAAAAGAACACATTTCGCACTACCAGCTTCCCGTTGATTATTTTGACTTGATAATTTATACCGGCCTTGAATATTCCGGACGCAATTTATTTTTAATAAAGGCGTCCGATGCCGTAATTTTCAGTTGCGGTAGAATGGGTACATTAAATGAATTTACTATTGCTTTTGAGGAACATAAGCCCATGGGCGTTTTAACGGAAACCGGCGGTACGACAGAATGGATTGATAAAATTATCAAAGATTCGCACAAGGAGGCAATAGTGGTTTATGACAGCGATCCGAAAGAATTGGTTAAAAAAGTTTTAGAATTGATAAAAAATGAAGAAAATAATAATTTATAAAAAATGAATTTTTTTACCCTCGAAAAAATAGATATTATAATAAAATTATTGTTAGCCGTTTTTTTAGCCGGTATTATCGGCATTGAGAGGCAAAGGGCGCAAAAAGCGGCCGGATTTCGAACTTATGGTCTCGTAGGTTTGGGAGCTTGTATGTTGACACTTGTGTCCGTAAGCGCTTTTGATAAATATATCGGTTTGACCAACTTTGACCCTTCAAGAATAATTTCTAACATCGTTGTCAGTATCGGTTTTATCGGCGCCGGAATAATTTTTCACCAGGGTATAAAAGTGGAGGGCTTGACGACAGCCGCTGGAATTTGGTTAGCGGCAATTATCGGCATTGCCATTGGGATGGAATTTTATTTTTTGGCCATCGCCGGAACAGTCATTACTTTTGTGATAATGGGAATTTTGCGGAAGTTTAAGATGGATTGATTTGATGCAAACATACAGATGGATACTAATTATGTTAATAAGTTATGTATTCGTATAGTAGAATTTATTGAAAAATGCGTTTTTTACGCATTTATTTTTTTAATTCCTTTGCAAACAAGGAAGATTTTTTATTTTTGGGGTAATGAATTTAACGAGTGGACAGCCGTTTCTTTATATGCAACGGATATTTTGGTATTCGCGCTGTTTATCTTTTGGATAAAAAGAATTATCGCGGGAAACGGAAAAATAAGATTAATCAGCGCTGATTATTTTTCGTTCGCGTTTCTCGTTTGGTCTGGGATCGGCGTATTTTTCGCGGCTAATTTTTATTTGGGAGCTTATCGCTGGATTAAATTGGCGGAAATGATTTTTGTATTTTTTTATGTGCGGCAATTTTTGGCGTTGAATAAAAAAAATGGCTTGGTTTCAATCGTAATGATTTGGGTTTTTTCCGCTTTTACGCAATCAATTATCGCAATCGCGCAATTTTTCAAGCAAGGCGACTTGGGGTTGCGAATTTTTCACGAAAGTCAGATTAGCGCGCTGATAGATGGCGTCGCGAAAAATGATATTGGCGGTTTGAAAATTGTCAGGGCTTACGGATTGTTTCCGCATCCGAATTTATTGGCGGCGTTTTTGGGAATAGCGATTTTTGGCTGTTATTGGCTTTGGTTGAACGAAGAGCGAAAAAGTAAAATCAAAAGTTATTTTTTGTGGCTTATGTTAGCCGTTATTTTTACCGGTTTATTTTTAACCTTTTCCCGTTCGGCAATAGCGCTGGTTGTTATTTTAAGTTTTATGTTTTTAATTTTTGCTTATTTTTCCAATATGGAATTAAATCGAAAAAAAGAAATCGGCAAATTGGCATTGTTTATTATTTTATTTTTATTATTTTTATTTTTTTTATTACAGCCATTGCTTATAAGCCGGTTTACTGTTGATATCGGAGAGCAAGCCATTAATTTGCGAGCATCGTATAATAAAGTCGCGTTTGATTTTATTAAAAAATCGTCGGTTTTCGGCGTCGGAATTGGCAACTTTGTTTATGAATTTAAATTGAATTTTGGCGATATGGCATTTTGGCGATATCAGCCGGTTCATAATTTATATTTGCTTATTGCAACGGAAACTGGAATTTTAGGGCTGGTTTTATTTTTAGGATTTATTTTTTTATTAGTATGGAAAACGCGGAGACCGAATATACGCGTTGACGCGGATATTAGGTCTACGCGCACTTTTTATGTTATTTTGTTTTTTATTTTGTTGT
>JBBTRL010000001.1:0-6976 GCA_038065195.1 Patescibacteria group bacterium | reverse complement strand
TTGTTGGATAAAGTCCTTCTTCCTCTTTCACGGTCAATGACAATTCATCAAACGCGACCTTGAATGTCGCCGCAAATGGGGCCAGTGGTCTTCCTTGGACTTTTTCCCCAGCTTCATAACGTCTTTTTGCTTCTCTGTCCAAAAGCGTCAAGACTCCTCTTTCTGTTATTACTCCTTTCAAGTAGCGTTCAACCGCCGTTCTCCTCACCGTATTAAACCCGACCATATTAAACTCGCTGAGTTTTTCTTTTAACTCCTCTAATGTTTTCTTGTATGTTTCGCTTACTGTTAATGTTTTGACGGCTTCGGGGTCTTGTTTTTTGGCTTCGCTATACCAAAAAGACAATCTATATGCTATTGCCAGCACCATGTTTACTCTTGAAAAAAATCCGCCCGCGCCTGTGGTTTTCTTTTGCTCCATTTTTCCCCCTCCTTTATAAGTATAAGAATCGTTTCTATTATGCCAAAAAAACTTCCTTCCCCCGACAAATGTTTCTTTATCGGTACCCGGATTTCTTTCCATGTATCTACTTTCATTTTCTTTTTGATCATGCAGATTTCTTAATAGCGCCTTGTTGCCCTTGTTTCTCATGGTAACCTCCCTAGAGGCTTTTCATTTAAAAACCTCCTCCAAAAAGTTTATAGATATAATTTTTTCAAAAAACACAACTAACTAAAGTTAATTATACAGTATACACTTAAACAAAAATCCTGTCAAGTTTATTTACCGATAAGCAGGTATTTTGACAGGATTTTTGTTTAAGTTTTCTAAATTTAAAATCTACTTTTTATTTTTAGTTGTTTTTTTCGGTTTTTTTCCCACAACCTCTTTTTGGTCGTTTTTATCACCTACTTCTTCTTTCGCTTCTTCTTTATTTGCAGTTTCTTTTATTTCTTTGGGAGAAGTTTCTTTAATTAATCCCAATGCCATTCTGTGATTGGATGCGTCAATGGATAGTATTTTAAAATTATATTTTTTGCCGATTTCCAATACTTCTTCCATTTTTTGTTGCGTGCCGAATTCAGAAATATGACAAAGTCCGTGAATTTCTTTATCCAGCGCTACGAATACGCCAAAGGGGTTTAATTTAGTGGTTGTTCCATTGATTTCGTCGCCTTTTTTGTATTTTTTATCAATATCAATCCATGGGTCTTGCTGAAGCGCTTTTAACGATAAAGACATTTTGTTATTGTCCAAAGTAATAATTTTCGCTTTTACTTTATCGCCGATTTTTATTATGTCGCCGGGATTTTCAACTAATTGCCATGCAAGTTCGGAGATATGAACCAGACCTTCAATTCCCTTTTCCATTTGCACAAAAATTCCAAAATTTACTATTCCGCTGACCACCCCGTCAACAATATCGCCTTTTTTATATTTTTTTGATAAGTCTTGCATTTTTTCTTCAGCCGCTTTTTCAGAGAATATTATCTTTTTTTCTTTTTGATTTAGGTCGATTATTTTTACATTCAGACTGATTTTTATGAGTTTTTTTAATTCTTGCACTATTTTTCCTCTATCTCCTCCTTCAACTTTCGGATAATGGTTGCTTGCCAATTGCGATACGGGCATAAATCCGGAAATTCCACGGAATTTTACTAATAATCCGCCTTTATTGGCTTCCGCAACCTCAACGACCAATGGTTCATTTGCGGTGAATTTATTTTCCAATTCTTTCCATGTTGTTTGAAAAGCGGCGTTTTTTACGGAAAGCTCAATGTATCCTTCTTTATTTTCAGTAACCAAAACTTGTCCGGATATTTCGTCGCCTTTTTTTATTTTTCCTAAAACATCGGTTGCTCCTTTAAATTCTGGTCCTATCAATAATCCGATTCCTGTGGGACCGAGATCAATAATAGCCTTATTGCTGTCTACGCTCAAAACAATGCCTTTAAGTAAAGCATCTTTTTGCGGCAAAGGGATTTGCCTGGCGCTATCTTTCAATAAATTATTTAGAATTGACTCTTTTTGATTTTGAAATATTTTAATTGCTCCCATAATTGAACAGTATATATTAATGGATAAATATTGTAAAGAGGATTTAATTGATGTATAATTTTAAGTATTAAATTATCGTTTTGTTTAAAAGAAATCGGTCATTAAATTATGCAAATAACTTATTACGGTTATACTTGTTTTAAAATTCAGTCTCAAGGGAAAATAACGGTAATTACCGATGTTTTTGATAAAAGCATCGGATTGAAGCCGCCTCTTCCGAAGGCGGATATTTTAACTTATTCTTGCGCTCATTTTGATTGTGGCGATATTATGGAGAAAAATAACGAGAGTCAGCTTTTTGTTATCAATAATCCGGGCGAATACGAAGTTTCCGGAATAATGATAGACGGTATCTCCGCAAAACATAGTGAAAAATTACAACAAGAATCTTTTGATACCACATTGTATATTTTTAGAATTGACGAGATGGTTTTGTGCCATCTGGGAGATTTGGGTCAAAAAGAATTAAATGAAGACCAATTGGATATTATCGGAGAAGTTGATATTTTAATGGTACCGGTCGGTGGAAATTATACGGCTGATTACAAAAGCGCGGCGCATATTGTTAATCAGGTTGAACCGCGCATTGTAATTCCTATGGCTTATCGCTTGCCGGGTTTAAAAGTGAAGTTGGATGAAATTGATTTATTTTTTAAGGAAATCGGAATTTCTCCAAAAGAAAAAGTTGATAAATTAAAAATCGCAAAAAAAGATTTACCGCCGGAAGAAATGGAGGTTGTGGAGTTTAAAATCTAAAAAAGATATCAATGTCTCTTGTTAATTTTATTGAGAATTTACAGCGCAAACCTTATTTGGCGAGATTTAGGATTTTTCTTGTGGCCATATTAACTTCAGCTGTATTGGTAATGGCTGGCTTCGGCTTTTCTGTAAAATATTCTTTGCGTGATTTTGCGCCGGTTGATGTCGACGCTGATAAGGGAATGGATGTCGGAAGCGATATACTTTCTTTGCGGGAGACGCTTAAATCGTCCATCGGCGAAATTTTTAATTTTAAAAATTATTTAAATAAACCTGCGGTTGATTCTGGCGAGTTGGAAGGGCGTGATTCGGAAAATATGGGATTGCGCTTGCCCCGTTAGAAGTTTAAGGATTGACTATCTTAAAAGATAATCAAAGCCGTAAGGGCGGCTTCGCCTTAATGTCAATTTAAAAAGAAAAACTTTTGATGAACTTTTAACGGGGTTTGCCGGTCGTGGATTGAAATTAAAAGTATTTTATTTTGCAATTAAAAGTATTTTAATATGTCTTGGTTTTTTTTTGCGATAGTAGCCGGTGTTTTATTCGGCATAGAACCTCTTATATCCAAAACGGTCATCAATGGCGGATTCACTTCATTTCATTTGATGATGTATTATTTTACTGTCGGGACTGTGGTATTATGGATTTACGCATTAGCGGCGGATAAAGTAATAATGCCTGTTTATTTTGGACAATGGGTAAAAATTGCAGTTATTGCTTTATTGATAGTATTCGGCACATGGCTTTTGCTTGAAAGTTATCGGTTGGTTGACAACACCGGTTTCGTGCGGGCGGTTGTGTCAATCAATATTATTGTCGCATTTGTGCTTACGAATATTTTGTTTGGCGCGAAAGTAAGTTTTATTGGGATTGTCGGCGTATTATTGATAGTGGCCGGAACTATTGTAATTTCATTAAAGTAATTTTTAGAGAATATGGATAGCGGAAAAATAGAAATCAGGGAAATTAAAGAAGAGATGCGCGAGTCTTATCTTAATTACGCTATGAGCGTGATTGTGGATAGTGCATTGCCCGATGTCAGAGACGGATTAAAGCCGGTGCATAGGCGTATTTTGATTACCTTAAAGGACTTGGGACTTTATCCTAATTCCCGTTTTAGGAAAAGCGCGAAAATTTGCGGCGATGTCTCTGGAAATTATCATCCGCATGGCGAACAAATCGTTTATCCGTCAATGGTTCATTTGGCTCAAATATTTAAGATGCGTTATCCTTTGGTTTTCAGTCAAGGAAATTTTGGTTCCATTGACGGCGATCCGCCAGCCGCTATGCGTTATACTGAAGCGAAAATGAGCAAATTTGCGCAGGAAATACTTTGTGATTTGGACAAGGACACTGTTGATTGGAAATCAAATTATGATGGCACGCGAAAAGAACCCCAGGTTCTTCCCGCTCTTTTACCTAATTTGATAATCAATGGGACAATGGGTATAGCGGTGGGGATGGCTAGTAATATACCGCCGCATAATTTGGGAGAAATCATAGACGGGTTGATCCATCTTATAGATAATCCTCGGGCGTCAATTGACGATCTTGTAGGATTTATAAAGGGACCGGATTTTCCGACTGGTGGCATTATTTACAATAGAAATGACATTGTTCAGGCGTACGGAACGGGGAGGGGCGGGATTATTAATCGCGCAAAAGCCGAGGTTGTAGAAGATCAAAAAGGGCGTTTTCAAATTATTACGACGGAAATTCCTTATCAGGTCAATAAAGCGTCGTTGATAGAGAAAATCGCGCAATTGGTTAAAGATAAGAAAATAGAAGGCGTTAGGGATGTAAGAGATGAATCGGATAAGGACGGCATCAGAATAGTGGTTGATCTCAAGAACGATGTTTATCCGCAGAAAATTCTCAATCGGCTTTATAAACTGACTGATATGCAACGCGTTTTTCATTTGAATATGTTGGCGTTGGTTGACGGAATACAGCCACAAGTTTTGTCTTTAAAGAGTATTTTGGAATATTACATTGAGCATAGAAAGATTATAGTGGAACGACGCACTCGTTTTGATCTTACGAGAGCCAAGGAAAGGGCTCATATTCTTGAAGGATTGAAAAAAGCTCTTGATCATATTGATGCGGTTATTCAAACAATCAGGCAGTCTAAGGATAAGGAAACCGCCCATATGAATTTGATGAAGAAATTTAAATTTTCCGACGCGCAGACAAAAGCCATTTTAGAGATGAAATTACAGACATTGGCCGGACTGGAAAGAGAAAAGATTGAAGATGAATTGAAAGAAAAGAAAAAATTGATCGGTGAATTGACCTTGATTTTGGAAACGCCCCAACGGATATTGCGGGTTATAAAAGATGAACTTAAAGCTTTGAAAGAAAAGTATGCGGACAAGCGGAGAACAAAGGTTATCGTTTCCGGCGTGGCCGAGTTCAAAATAGAGGATTTAGTGCCAAACGAAGAAGCGATATTGGTTTTAACCAAAGGCGGTTATATTAAGCGAGTCAATCCTGATATTTATCGGACGCAGAAAAGGGGCGGTAAGGGAATGATTGGAATGACGACGAAAGAAGAGGATCAGGTTGAAAGGATGTTGGGGGTTGAAACACATGACGAAATTTTATTTTTTACTGATTCCGGGAAAGTTTTTAAGGTTAAAGCTTATGAAATACCCGAATCTTCGCGCGTTAGCAGGGGGCAGGCAATTATGAATTTTTTACAGATTGGCAGTCAGGAACGAGTGACCAGTATTATTTCTTTGGGGAAAGAAGACAAGGAAAATAAATTTTTAGTGATGGCGACGAAATGTGGTATAATTAAGAAAACGAATATAATGGAATTTGCCAATGTTAGACGAGTGGGTCTTACCGCTATAAAATTGCAAAAAGAAGATTCTCTTTTATGGGTTGACATTACACAGGGGAACGATGAGATAATCTTGGTCACAAGCAAGGGTCAAGCCATCCGTTTTGCGGAGAAAGATGTAAGGTCTATGGGTCGCGGAGCCGCCGGAGTACGCGGTATCCGTTTGAAAAAAGATGATTATATTGTCGGTATGGACATAATTAAAAAAGATAGACCAGTTGATCTTTTGGTTGTAACGGAAAATGGTTTTGGGAAAAAGACGCCGATTAAATATTATAAAAATCAAAGGCGTGGAGGTTCCGGAATAAAAACCGCTAAAATAACTTCAAAAAATGGCGGTATTATAGCGGCGATAACTATTGCGGTCGGCGAAGTGGCGGATATTGTTACCATATCTTTGCAGGGAAAGGTTATTCGTACGCCTCTTGATAGCATATCGGTATCCGGACGGTCCACGCAGGGAGTAAGAATTATGCGATTGGATCAAGAAGACAAGGCCGTGTCAATTATTTGTTTGTAAACCTTAGATTATAAAACGATTAATTTCCGCGTAATTCCGCGTTAAGTAAGCGTTGTTCTGCGTTAAAAACATTCTTATCGCAGACTTACGCAGAACTTACATGGATTTCGCGCAGAACTTTTCGTAATTAAAGGTTATAAAAATGAATTTTTTACATCCTGAAAAAATTATTCCTTTATTTCAAATTGTGGAAGGTATGAAGGTTGCCGACTTGGGATGCGGAGCGGGATTTTTTACCGTTCTTTTGGCAAAAGCCGTTGGCGAGAATGGTGAAATATTCGCGGTTGATGTTCAAAAAAGTTCGTTGGAAAGCGTTAAAATTAAAGCGCAAGCGGAAGGAATTTCCAATATTAAAACCATTTGGGCCGATCTTGAAGTTTACGGGTCTACGAAAATATCCGGCGATTCATTAGATGTGGTTTTGCTTTCAAATATGTTGTTTCAATCGCAAAAAAAAAGCGCAATCATTAAAGAAGTGCGACGAATTTTGTCGCAAAGTGGTAAATTGGTTATTATTGATTGGCAATCGGAAGCGTTGGATATCGGTCCCAAGGGTGGCTATCGTTTGGCAAAAAACGATATGGTCAAACTCGCCGAGGAAGTGGGATTTAAGTTAGACAGAGAGTTTGCCGTAAGCGATTATCATTACGGCTTAATGTTTGGTAAAAATTAATCGCGAATATACAAATAATATATTGGTTTAAAATTTATATATTTACGAATAGTTTATTTACCTTGAATTACGAAATGTTTTAATTCTAGTTCACTCCCCGTCCCGCAATACTGCGGGACGGGGAGTGAGAATTACGCATAAAAACCGCATTTCGTAATTCAAAATTATTTATGTCTAAAA